>JABRVY010000230.1:0-1764 GCA_039961755.1 Acidobacteriota bacterium
GCGCCCAGGTGAGCGGTGGACCCGGGGACAGCCTGCTGGGCGAAAGCTTCTCGGTGCGCTGCGACGCCGAGGGGTGGTGGGAGGTGGCGGATCTCGATCCGGGTGAGGAGTGGGTGCTGCGCGCCAGCGCACCCGGCTACGCCCCCGCCCGTCGCATCAAGCTGCCCCAGCCGCCGCCGGCGATTCTGGAGATCACCCTGCAGCGCGGCAAGCGGATCAAGGGCCGGGTTGTGGCGGCGGAGGGCGGCGATCCGGTGGGAGGTGCCGAGGTCACCGCCGACCTCCTGGCCAGCCGGGAGGCGGGCGGGGTGGCCAAGGTGATGACTTCCGAGCGCATCACCCAGGCCGAGGCGGATGGCAAGGGGGAGTTTCTCCTGGAGGGGCTGCCCCGGGAGGGGACCGTCACCGTGGAGGCGACGGCGCCCTCCTTCGTACCCCGCAGTGTGGAGGTGGACCTTTCCGCCCACGACGAGGCGAGCCCCCTCACCCTTCCTCTCTCCCCCGCCAAGGATATCGCTGGCAAGGTGCTGGGGCCCGACGAGCGCCCCATGCCCGGCGTGATGGTGAGCTGCGAGCCGGCAGTGCGAGAGATGGTCATGTTCGGCGGTACCCGACGGCAGTCGGTGTCCGGTCCGGAGGGCGCCTTCCGCTGCCCGGACCTGGCAGAGGGGAGCTACGAGGTGACCGCCACCGTGGACGACGGCGGCTCGGCGCGGGAGGTGGTGGAGGCCGGCAGGCGAGACGTGGTGCTGCGCCTCAGGCGCCCCGGCGCGGTGGAAGGGCGAGTGCTGGGAGAGGACGGTGGACCGGTGGCGGGAGCCAAGGTGACGGTGTTTGCCGGTGGCCAGAGCCGGGAGGGAGCCAGCGACGAAACCGGGGGATTTCGCGTGGACCAGGTGCCGGCGGGGGAGGCGAGGGTGCAGGCCCGGGCCTCCGGCTTCACCCCCGGGGGAACCCGGGTCACCGTGGCGTCGGGGGAGGTGACCCGCACCGAGATCACCCTCAAGCGGGGGGGCGTGGTGGCAGGACGGGTCAAGGGACTCTCGGGCGACGAGCTGCGGCGCTGCCGGATCACCGCCGGCCAGGCGAGCGCTGCCGCCCGCCCGGACGGCAGCTTCCGCCTGGAGGGGGTGGCCCTGGGTGCCAGCCAGGTACGCGCTTTGGTGCTGCCGGAGATGAAGATCCGCGAGGCGGTGGTGGAGGTGCGGGCGGAGGTTGAGGCCGAGGTGGAGTTCGACTTTGCCGAGGGAACGCGCCTCTTTGGCACCGTGCGGCGGGGCGGGCGGCCGGCCGCGGGGGTGACGGTGACGGCTACCCTGGTGGGATCCCGGAGCCAGGGCAGTACGGTGACGGACCAGCAGGGGGCGTGGGCGCTGGAGGGGGTGAAGCCGGGCGAGGTGGAGCTGGCGGTGCTCAACGAGCGGGGGGAAGTGGTGGTGGTGGAGCGCCATCACCTGCGCCAGGCCACCCGGGTGGACCTGGAGATCCCTGACGGCTCCCTGAGCGGCCGGGTGATCGCCGCCTCGACTCGCCACCCCATCGTGGGGGCGACGGTGACCCTGGAGCGCGCCGGCGCGGTGCTCCGGCGCCTCACCACCGATGCTGACGGGGCCTTCGTTGCCCGCGAGCTGGCCACCGGCGAGTACCGTGTGCGGGCCAGCGCCCAGGGGTACAGCCCCGAGGAACGGGCGGTGGAGGTGCGCTGGGGGGTGGGAGGTGAAGTCACCGTGCCGCTGCAGGTGGAGGACGAGCTGGTGCTGCGGG
>JABRVY010000231.1:0-8380 GCA_039961755.1 Acidobacteriota bacterium
CTCCCGGCCCAGGGCCCACAGCTCCACCACCGTCCCGCCCTCCTCGCCGGCGCCGCACCCCAGCGCCAGGCCCGCGGCCAGGAGGAGGCTCAGCCGCCGCATGGTCTCAAGGCCCCGCCTCCAGCCAGCCACCAGTGAAGCCGGCCCGCCGCAACCCCTCCACCACGTAGGGGTTGCCGCGCAAGAGCCGCCAGATGAGGCCGGAGCGATAGTTCTCGATCATGGCCACGATGGGTCCCTGGTCGATCCCCAGATAGTCGCCGTCCACCCAGCCGAAGCCGGGAACGATACGGCCGTGCCCCAGGGGGATGCCGGTGAAGGTGAAGGAGCGGTTGAAGGCGTCGAGAAAGCCGTACTGGCCGTACACGTGCGCGCCGTGCCGGCGGTGCATGGCCTTCAGGGTGGGGATCACCGCCTCGGGTGCGAAGGGCAGGGAGGCGGCGGCGGCGTAGGGGGTGATGGTGCCGTCGTCGCGCACCTCGGTGTGGGAGGCGCCGCGGGCCGCATAGGTGAAGAACCGCACCGGCCGACCCTCGTAGGTGAGGGTGACGTCCGCCGGCCCGTCGCAGGCCGACAGGCCCCACTCCTCCTCCCCGTACCCCACGAACCGGCCGGGGTTCGCCCGGGCGTAGGCGCGCTGGGCCAGCGCCGCCCGCCGGGAGTTTTCGACGTAGTCGATCCCCTTGCCCCGCATGTAGGCGTCCTGGATGCCGCGAAAGTCGATCCAGATGTGGGAGAAGAAGTGCCCGAACAGGGGGGCGAACCCCACGTGCTCGAAGCCGTGGAAGGACCCCCACTGGTAGGTGGAGGTGTACGCCGGCCAGCAGGCGGGATCGACGGGAAAGGTCGGCGACCCCAGGGCCAGGATGTAGAGCAGCATGGCCTCGTCGTAGCCGACCCAGTCCAGGTGGTGGAAGCCGTTACCCGGCTCCCCCACCCGCTCCGGGTACCACCCCATGGCGATCAACGGCGGCCGGGGCCGGATCCACTGCCAGTCCACCCGCCGGTACAGCTCCTCCGCCCGGGTGCGGATGCGCTCCTCCTCGGGGTGGGGATCGCTGAAGTACTCCCGGCAGGTCAACACCCCCGCCATGAGCAGGGCGGTGTCGATGGTGGACAGCTCCGCCCGCTCGAAGCGGGTGCCGTCGCGCATGTGCAGGAAGTGGTAGAAGAAGCCCCGGTAGCCGGCGGTGCCGGAGACCTCCGGCCCCTGCGGCAGCCGCCAGAGGACATCGAGGGTGGTGAGGACCCGCTGCCGCCCCTCGTCCCGGGTGATCCAGCCCCGCTCGACGCCGATGGGATAGGCGGTGAGGGCAAAACCGATGGCGGCCACCGAGGAGAAGGACTCGCTGGGCCAGCGGTCGGGGGCCAGGCCGGTGCTGTGGTCGGTGGTTTCCCAGAAGAAGCGAAAGGTGCGGCGCTGGAGATCCTCGAGGAAGGGGTCCTCCCGGCCCGGCCCCAGCACCGGCCGCGGCGGGCGGGCGGCAGCGGTGCTGGCCTCCAGTCCCTCGGTTGCGTCACCCCGTCCCGGCGATCCACACCCGAGCACCGCCAGGCCGGCCAGCGTCAGCGCCGCGATGGGTGTCCCCTGGCAGCTCATGACCCCCTCACCCCTCCTCGAACCCCCCGGACTTTTCCGAAAGTGTAACCCCGACAGAAAACTGCGGTGCGGCGCGGGTCGAGCGACCCGCGCCGCACCGGGTGCCGATCAAACCGCTAGAAGCTCACCTTGGCGCCCACCTGGAAGCGCCGGCTGTTGAAGTGGCACTCCCCCTTGCCGAAGGAGGCGTTGGTCTCGCCCTGGGGCGGGATGAAGCCGGTGGACCAGCCGGCGCACCCCTCGTTGACATAGTTGAAGACGTTGAACGCCTCGCCGATGAGGCCGAGCCGGAACCCACCCCCCACCGCCGTCTCCCAGTCCAGACGCAGATCCACCGAGCGGTACGCCCAGTTCTCCCAGCCCAGGAACGACCGCTTTTCGAAACGGCCGGCGCCGAAGCGCACCTTGAACTTGTCCCACCCCTGGGAGGCGTCGTAGATGGTGAAGGGGAAGTCCGAGCCCAGGGTGATGATCCCCGAGGCGCGCAGGCCCCACGGCAGGCCGTAGGTGCCGCTGGCCACCAGGCGATGCCGTTCGTCGAAGTCGGCCGGGTGCCAGTCGAACTCCTCGGGGGAGACGTAGTCGAGGGCGAAGATCACGCCGTCGGTGCCGGGCCCGTAGGCGTCGGCCTTGCCGTAGGTGTAGGCCAGGTTGAACCCCCAGTTGTCCTCGCGGGTGAAGGGGCGGTCGAGGGTCAGGTAGACGGCGTCGTAGTCGGTCTTGCGCACCGAGGTGGTGCGGAAGGCCCGGGCGTAGCCGGCAATGGGCACGTTGTTCCCCCAGCGGTCGTTGAACGCCGTTCCCGGGGGCAGGTCGGCAAAGGTCCAGGCCATGCCGTTGGTGGCTCGCACCGAGGCGAAGGACAACGATCCCAGCCAGCTCTGCCCCAGCCGCTGGCGCAGCCCCAGCGTCCACTGGTCGGAGCGCGGCGGCCGCAGCTGGTTGTCCACCAGGAACACCTCCGGCCCGGGCACCAGCCCCGAGGCGATGATCGACCGCAGCCCCGCCGCCGTCAGGTACTCCGGCTTCCAGGGGATGGGGTTGGAGCACGCCCCGGCAACGAAGCAGAAGGAGTAGATCTTGTAGCTCTGCCGGTACTTCTCGTCGAAGATGTCGTTCAGCACCACGCGGTCGAAGTAGCGGCCCCAGCCGCCGAAGACCACCGAGGAGCCGTCCTTCTTCCAGTCCCAGACGAAGCCCAGGCGCGGCTGGATCATCCCCTTGTAGGGGTCGCGCTGGTTGCCGTCGGTGGTGTAACGGGAGAAGTCGAGGAAGTCCTTCAGGCACCAGGTGGTCTTACCGCCCACCGGCTGCGAGTAGGTGCGGCAGGCGTTGTTCATGGCGGTGCGCAGCTCGCTGGGGGTGACCCAGTCGTTGTTGAGCATGTTGGTCTCGTAATCCCAGCGCAGCCCGAGGTTCAAGGTGAACGATGGGCTCAGGCGCCAGTCGTCCTGCAGGTAGAGGCCGAACTGGGTGTTGGAGTACTCCAGCTTGGGATCGCCGAAGCCCAGTCGAGCCTGGAAGGGGTACTGCCACTGCTCGGCGTCCCGATACTCATAGAGGCCAGCCGGGAAGAGCGTCTTTTCGATCTTGTAATCCATCCGATTGACGGCGAAACCGCCCTTGGCGGTGTGGTCGCCGAGCCAGGAGAAGAAGTACGACAGGTCTTCGCGCAGTCCCAGGCGGTCCTGCTTGAAGTCCTGGGTGGCGTCCTTGCCGCCGATGTCCAGCAGGCCGATGAAGTTTTCCCGGGGCAGAGTGGCGTTGTAGGAGCTCGGGAACCAGCGCATCTGCTGCACCGTGCCGGTCAGCTCGGAGAAGGCGAAGTCGCCCAGCGTCGCCGTCCACTTGGCCACCGTCGCCCGGGTGGTGATGCGGAACCGCTCGGCCCCCTCCGCCACCCGCTGACCGCCGAAGCCGCGCCGCTCGTCCTCGTCCCGGTTGTTGAAGGAGAGATCGACCACCGAGCCCGCCCCGGGTTGCCAGGTGAGCTTGCCGAAGTACAGGCGCGACTCGAAGGGGGCGGCGATGTTACCGGTCTGGTAGCGGGACAGCCGCTCCTTCACCGCGGCGGGAACGTTGGGGCTGGTCCACAGGGAGCCGTAAAACACCTGGTTGTAGCGATCCTGATCGTTGACCTCGACCGAGGCGAAGAAGTGGAGCCTGTCCTTCAGGATGGGACCACCCAGTGAGAGCCCGGCCTGGGTCCGCTCGTAGTCCGGCTTGGTCAGGCCGCGCTCCCTGGAGAGCCGGTCGAGGGTGGTCATGCTCTTGTTCTGGAACTGGTAGAGCAGATCCCCGTGAAAGGCGTTGCCCCCCGACTTGGTCACCGCGGTGATCACCGCCGCGGCCGCCTTCTCGTACTCCGCCTTGTAGTTCTGGGTGAGCACCTGGAACTCCTGGATGGCGTTCTGCGGGAAGGGGTTGCCCTTGGAGGCGTCCTGCATGAAGGAGCCGCCCTCCAGGAGATCGTTCTTGTAGGACAGCCCGTCGATGAAGGCGTTCACCTGCTTGGCGGACATCCCCGCCGAGCGGAACGTCTGCGTGGCGTTCTCGTCCGCCGTGACGTACACCCCCGGCGCCAGGGCCGCGAAGTTCAGGAAGTTGCGCTCACCTTGCGGGAGCAGCTCGATCTGCTCCCGGGTCACGTTGGTTTCCACCTGGGAGGTGCGGGTTTCCAGCACGCGGTCGCCCACCACCGTGACCTCCTCCGCGAACACCGCGTCCACCTTGAGCTTGAAGTTGATGGTGGCGTTCTGCCCCAGCAGCAGCACCACCTCCTGCTGCTGCTGCTGGTACGAGGGGGCCGTCACTTTGAGCAGGTACTTCCCGGGCGGCAGCGCCCCGAGGAAGTACCCCCCCTCCGCGGTGGTGAACGCCTCGTAGCTGAACCCCGAGGTGGCGCTGACGGCCACCACGGCGGCCCCCGGCAGCGGCCCGCTGTCGTCGCTCACCACCCCTCTGATCGAGGATGTGTTGGTCTGGGCGCTTGCCGCCACCGCCAGCAGCAGCAGCAGCGCCACGTTCCTGCCGATCCGTTCTCCTTTCACCGTGCCACCTCCTTTCCTCCTCGAGCACACACCACGACGATCGATTTCTCCCTCGGCTCACCCCTCAAGCGCAGGCGGTGCGCCCCCCTGGCGGTACCCTCCTGCCCTGGCGAGCCGTCCTCATTCGTCCACCCCCAACGCATCTCCTCCCAGCCGTCGCACCGCCGCCGGCCTGCCGCCGCCGCCGCAGGAGGCCCGCACCACCAGCTCCGTGGCCACTCGCTCCAGCCGGCGCTCATGGCCGTTACGAGCGTCGATGCCGACGCACAGGCGCTCCACCGCCCGCTCTCCCAGCTGGCGGATGGCCACCCGCACCGTGGTCAGGGGCGGGGCCACGAACCGGGCGATGGGGATGTCGTCGAACCCCGCGAGCGCAATGTCGTCGGGTACGCGCACGGCGGCCTCGTGGAAGGCGGAGAGGGCGCCGATGGCCATGGCATCGTTGGCGGCGAACACCGCGGTGGGGCGTGACCGCTCGTTGAGCAGGGCGCGTCCCGCCCGGTAGCCCGACTCCTCGCGAAAGTCGCCCTCCAGTTCGCGGAGCTCGATCTGGTCGGCGGCCAGATCCTTCACGGCGGCGCGAAATCCGCGCAGGCGCTCCAGGGCGTCCACGTTGTTGGCCGGGCCGGTGATGAAGGCCAGGTGGCGGTGTCCCAGGCCCAGAAGGTGCCGGGTGATGGCGTACGCTCCACCGTAGTTGTCGATGGCGAGGACGTCGAAACGCTCGTCCGAGCGGCTGGGGTTGACCAGCACCAGCGGGATCGTCTCCGGCACCGCGCGCACCAGCGTCGAGGAATCGGCGTCGGGGGACATCACCACGATGCCATCCACCCGCCCCCGCATCGCCCGCAGCATCGCCTCGATCTCGCGCCGGTCGGAGTGGGAGGAGGACACCAGCAGGTGGTACCCCCGCCCGCGCGCCGACAGGTCGAGGCCGCGGATGAACTCGGAAAAGAACTCGCCGTACAGCTCCGGCAGCAGCACGCCCAGGGTCATGGTGCGGCGAGTGATGAGGCTCTGCGCGGCGCCATCGGGGGAGTAGCGCAGGCGGCGCGCGGCGGCTTCCACGAGTGCCCTGGTGGCCTCGGCCACCTGCCCCTTGCCGTTGAGCACCCGCGACACGGTGGCGATGGACACCCCCGCCTCCCGAGCCACCTCCCGGATGGTCGCCGGCATCGCTACGCGCTCCCCGGGACCTGCCTGATTCTGACCGTAAACGTTTTCATTGCCCAAAATCTAGAATCCTGAAAGGAATCTGTCAAGGGGGTCAGCGGCCCTTGGAGAGCAGGAGATGCCTTTTTCCGCGCGGCTCGACGGCGGCGGTGGCAGACCCAGCGACGACCGCCGGGCGGGCGTCAGCCGAGCCGCACCTGCACGCGGTGGGTCGCCCCGGGGCGATCCGGCACGGGCAGCCAGGGAGAGCCGACGGGCTCCCCGTCGAGGAGCAGCGCCTCCACCGCGCCTCCTCCGACCCCGGTTGCGCTTTCCATATCCACGCGATACACGGCCCCGCACCAGGGGCGCACCAGGGACGCCCGTCGCCACCCCGGGGGCAGGCAGGGGTCGATCCGCAGCCCCTCCCACTCTGGCCGCACCCCCAGCACCCACTGGGTGACCACCCGGTGCAGCCAGGCCGCCGAGCCGGTGTACCAGGTCCACCCGCCGCGACCGAAGTGGGGGGACTCCGGGCCGTCCACGTTGCCGGGCAGAACGTAGGGCTCCGCCCAGTACTGCTCCGGGTCCTTGCCAACGGGGTTGATGGCCGCCAGCAGCCGCCCCACCAGCTCGGCGTCCCGCAGCTTGGCGGCGGCGGCGATGGCCCAGGTGGCGGCGTGGGTGTAGACGCCGCCGTTTTCCCGCATCCCCGGCGCGTAGCGGGTGATGTAGCCAATTTCCCGCACCGGGCGGTCGTAGGCGGGGGTGAGCAGCAGCGCCCCGACCTCGGTCACAAGGTGCTTCTTCACCGCTGCCAGGCACGCCGCCGCCCGCTCCGGCGACGTCACATCGTTGAGCACCGCCCAGCTCTGCGCATTGAGGTAAATCGTGCCCCGCTCGCAGGTGCGGCTGCCCAGCGGCTGCCCGTCGTCCCGCCAGGCGCGCACGAACCACTCGCCGTCCCAGGCGTGGGCGTTGATGGCGGTGACGAGCGCCTCCCGCCAGGCCCGGTAGTCCCGCCCGGTGGCCTCGTCGCCGGTGCGACGGGCGATCTCCGCCCAGTCGGCCAGCAACCCGGCGAGGAACTGCGCCAGCCATACCGATTCGCCCCGCTCCTCCAGACCCACCGCCGACAGCCCGTCGTTCCAGTCGCCGGCGCCGATGAAGGGCAGCCCCCGCGGGCTCGAGCGCCGCCGCACCCGGGCGAAGGCCCGCCGCACGTGCTCGGCCAGGGGCGCCGGGTGAGGGTCGTCGAGGAAGGGAACCGCCTCGTCGAGAATCGAGAAGTCGCGCGTCTCCCTGAGGTAGCTGGCGGTCACGTAGGCCAGCCAGAGGAGGTCGTCGCTCATCCGGGTGACGTGGCCCTGCTCGCTCAAGGGGTGCCACCAGTGGTAGACCGACCCGTCGGCGAACTGGTGGGCGGCGTGGAGCAGGATCTGCGCCTTGCAACGCGGTGGATCCAGGCCCAGCCAGAGCTGGGAGTCCTGCAGCTGGTCGCGAAAGCCGAAGGCACCGCTCTGCTGGTAGTAGCCGCAGCGCCCCCACAGTCGGGCCGATATGGTCTGGTAGGGCAGCCACAGGTTCACCAGGGTGTCGAGGCTCGCCTCGGGGGTTGCCACCTGCACCGGCTGCAGGCGCTCGAGCCAGCCGCGCCCGACCTCCGCCAGCACCGGCCGCATCACCTCGGGCGAGCGCCACGCCGCCACCCGCGCCTCTGCCTCTTCTCGCGTCCTGCCCACGGCCAGCGCAAAGCCCACAGTCACCGCGCCGCGCGCCGGCACCACCACCCGGGAGCGCAGCGCCACCACCGGGTCTCCGTGCCGGCCAAACCTCGCCGGCCAGCTCTCCCGACGCAGGGCGGCCGGCCTGGCGAGGTCACCGTAGCGGCCCAGGAAAACCTCCTTGTCGCCGGTTGCCTGGGTCACCGGCAGCGACCCGCCAAAGGCAGCCACGAACGGGAACGAGGTGTTCCAGTGCCCCCAGCGCTCCGAGGGCACCTCCCACATGTGCGAGGTGGCCACGGCAATTCCGCGCTGTGTATCGAAGTCGTTTTCTATGAAAAGCTTGGTGAACTCCCGACGGGGCGAGGGGGCCACTCCGCAGTTCCACTCCAGATACGGCATCAGCTCGAGGGTCCGCTCCCGCTCTCCGGAATTGGCCAGCTCCACCAGCCACAGCTCCACCGGTTCACCGGGGTGGACGAAGAGGGTCCAGCGCGAGCGAATCCCGTGCAGGTGCATGGTGAAGGTGGTGTACCCCAGCCCGTGGCGGCACTCGAACTCCTCCCAGGGGGCCCACACCGGGGCGGGCGCGGCCGACCACTCCGCCCCGCTGTCCCCATCCCTCAGGTAGAGGAACTTGCCCGAACGGTCGCGGATGAGGTCCTGCTCCCACCTGGTGATGACCGCCAGCTGGGAGTTTTCCACCCAGGTGAAGCCGCCGCCCGCCTGACTGACCACCAGGCCAAAGGACGGGTTCGAGATGACGTTGACCCACGGGCGCGGAGTGCGCGGATCGGTGATGGCAAACGCTCGACCATCCTCGACGAAGCGGCCGTAGCGCCCCCCTGCCGCCC
>JABRVY010000232.1:0-5922 GCA_039961755.1 Acidobacteriota bacterium
GGATGGAAGGTGGTGGCATGCGTCGATCCCACCACGGGTCAGGCGGCCGAGGTGCTGGCGCTGGCGTTGCGCTCGCGGGGCGCTGTACTGGTGGGCGGGGAAACCTACGGCGATACCGCCACCCGCCGCCCTGTCGCCGCCGACGGCGGCAAGGTGTGGCTCGCCGAGGAGTGGTTCTCGGCCCCGGACGGTACGGCGATCCTGGGGCAGGGGATCAAGCCCGACGAGGTCGTGCGCGGGCGCGCCGATAGCGATCCAGTGTTGCAGCGCGCCCTGGAGATCGCCCGTGGGGCGCGGCCGGCCAAGGCGGCCTAGGCAGGTCTCCAGGGCGATCTGGCAACGCGCCGCCGCGGTTGTGGTGCTGCTCGCCGTGGCGGCGGTGGTGTTGTGGGTGGCGGCGAGGAGGGAGGGCTCGCAGGAACCAGTCGGTGCTGCCGAGACTCCGGCTGCGATGGTCGGGGAGGTGGCCGGTCGGCTCGGTCTGGAGAGCGGCCGGGTCGATGCGGAGAAGGTGGACGATGCGAGCGGCGCCTGGTGGGACGTGCGGGTGCACGTACCGCCCGGGTTTGACGACCGGCGCCTGCTGCTGGACCTGCAGGCGGCAGCCCACAACCAGGGTGGACGTCTGGATCCCCTGTCGGTGACCGAGGGAGGGGGGTACGGGCGAGGCGCCCTCTCCGGGTCCCTGGGGGGCCAGCACCTTCGGGTTCTCGTCGTCGGCGATGTGCCGCAGCCCCGAGCACCCCTCCGGCGAGTCATGCGACCGGCCGAGAAGGCTCTATTGGCCATTGTTCTGGACGATGCAGGCAACTCGCCGACCGACGGGGAAACCGTGGCCGCCCTCCCGCGCGAAGTCGCCGTGGCCGTGCTGCCCAACGCCCCCTTCTGTCAGCAGGTGGCCATGGAACTATCCCGCCAGGGGCGAGAAGTTCTCCTGCACCTGCCCATGGAGCCGCTGCCCAACGGCGGCGTGGGGCCAGGGGAGGGAGCCATCACGGTCGGGCTCGGCCAGGAGGAGGTGCGGCGGCGGGTGGCCGCGGCCCTGGCCGCCGTCCCCGGGGCGAGAGGGGTGAATAACCACATGGGCTCTCGCGCCACTGCGGATGCTGAAACCATGGATGCGGTGATGGCCGCTCTCGCCGGAACCGGCCTCTATTTCCTGGATTCGAGAACCACCGCCGCGTCGCTGGCGCAGGAGGCGGCGCGCCGGGCCGGGGTCGCCAGCCTCCGGCGGGACGTGTTCCTGGACGTGGTGGCGGAGGAGCCCGCGGTCAGGCGGTCCCTGGCGGAGGCCGTGGATCATGCCCTGGCCCACGGTCACGCGGTGGCCATCGGTCACGTGCACCCGGCCACGGTGTCTGTCCTGCTGGCCGAACTCGGCGGGCTCCTGGCCCGGGTGGAGCTGGTGCCGCCCTCGCGCCTGGCCCGCTAGCTCTCCTCGACGATCTCGATGCGGTGGGTGATGCGGCAGTCCGGCCGCAGGGAGGCGGTGGCGGAGCAGTAGGTGGAGTGCGACAGCTCCACTGCCCGTTCCACTTTCTCCCGCTCCACGTTGCGCCCCCTGACCCGGTAGGTGAGTTCGATCGCGGTGTAGTACTTCGGGTTGGTAGTGGCGCGCGTGCCCTGGGCCTCCACCTCCACCCCCCTGACCTCGACGCGCATCTTGTTGAGGATCGCCACCACGTCGATGGCGGTGCATCCGGCAACGCCGGCCAGCATCAACTCCATGGGAGACGCGCCCAGGTGGTCAGGCCGGGACGGGGAGTCCAGCACTGCCGTGTGGCCGGAGCCGGTGCGGGCCAGGAACGCCAGTCCGTCGTGCCAGGAGAGCCTCACGCGGGTCACCTCGCTCATCACACACCCCCGGGCGGCAAGTCTAGTCGAATCGCCACAGCTAGCCCAGCGGGCACGAGCGTCTGTTCCCTGGAGGCTGTCGATCGGCCAGGGTCCCAGGGTCAGGGGGGGGAGCGCGGGAATGCCCCGCGATTGGCCTCCCCGCCGACGATTCCATTTGCCGGAGTGCGTTCCCGCCTCGCCCTCGCCGCCGGGGCGTCAAGCGCCGAGCAGCAGGCCAAGGAGCGTGAGGAGGACCAGCTCCACCCCCAGGACCTCCAGCTGGCTGGCCCCTGCGGCGCGGGGGCTGCGGGGAAGGTGGGTCGTGCGCGCCATCGCTCGATCCTACGTACGCCGCGGAGCACGCGTTGGGTGACGTAGAATGCCCGGGTGACCGAGAGTGAGATTCTCAAGCTGACCCACCTCGTCAGCTGCGCCGGTTGAGCGTCCAAGCTGGGTCCGGCGGACCTGCGCGAGGTACTGGGTGGACTGCCCGAGGTGAGCGACCCCCGTCTGCTGGTGGGGTCGGGCACCTTCGATGATGCCGGTGTGTTCCAGCTCTCCCCGGAGCTGGCGCTGGTGCAGTCGGTGGATTTCTTCACCCCCATCGTGGATGACCCCTTCGACTTCGGCCGCATCGCCGCCAGCAACGCCCTCTCCGATCTGTACGCCATGGGGGCCGAGCCACTCACCGCCCTGGCGGTGTGCGCGTTTCCCAAGGGCACGCTACCCCTGGAGGTGCTGCGCGCCACCCTGGCGGGGGGACTGGAAACGTTGCGTCGGGAAGGGGTGGTGCCGCTGGGGGGGCATACCGTCAAGGGGCCGGAGTTCACCTATGGCCTGGCGGTCACCGGCACGGTCCACCCGCGGGAGATTCTCACCAACGCGGGGGGTAAGGTGGGGGACCTGTTGTTTCTCACCAAACCCCTGGGTACCGGTCTGATCACCACCGCCCTGAAGCGCGGCGCTGCCCGGGAGGAACACGTGCGGGCGGCGGTAGAGGCCATGGTGACGACCAACCGGGCCGCTGCCAGGGTGTGCCGGGAGGTGGGGGTGCACGCCCTCACCGACGTCACCGGCTACGGCCTGCTCGGCCACGCGCTGGAGATGGCTGCTGCCAGCGGCACGGCCCTGGAGATCGAGGCTGGCGGGCAGTTGCCACTGCTCCCCGGGGTGCGGGAGGCGGCGCTGGCGCAGGCGATCCCCGGCGGGCTGCTGGCCAACCGGGAGTGGGTCGCCTCGCGGCTGAGTTGGGACGCCGTGGAGCCCGTCTTCATTGACGTGCTGTGTGACCCCCAGACCTCGGGCGGTTTGCTCGCCGCCGTCCCGCCCGATCGCGCCGAGGCATTCTCCCTGGCGTGCGTGGCGGGAGGGACCAAAGCGTGGCGGGTGGGCCGGCTGGTGGCCGGGGAACCTGGGACGGGTCGTGTGGTCCAAGGTGAACAGCGGGGGTAGACACGGTGAAGGTGGAGAAAACCCAGGACGAGCCAGAGGGGGCGAGCATGAACACAATCCCAGGAGCGATCGTGCTGTCCGCGGCGGCGACAGCTGCCGCCGCCGCGCCACCGGTGGTGGTATCCCAGCAGGCCGGGGCGGATCGGACGCTGTCGTTGACGGTGTACAACGTGGGCCGGGCGCTGGTGCGCGACGGCCGCCGGCTGAACCTGCCGGCCGGAGAGATGTCCCTGGAGTTTCGCGACATTGCCGCCCGGGTAATGCCTGAAACGGTGGCGGTTTCCGGCGATGGGATCACGGTGGTGGAGCAAAACTACGAGTATGACCTGCTCTCTCCCCAGACGCTGCTCGCCAAGTACCTCAATCGAGAGGTGATCCTGGTGGTCGAAGAGCCCGGCGAGGCCGCTGGGCAGCTGGTCCTGCGCCGGGTGGCGGGACAGCTGTTGTCGATCGAGAACGGCACGGTGTGGCGCATCGGCAGCGATATCGTCATGAACCCCCGGTACAGGAACCTGGTCTTTCCAGAGGTGCCTGCCACCCTGCGGGACCGGCCGACGCTGGTGTGGCTGCTGAAGAGCGCCTCGGCGGGAGCACGCTGGCTGGAGGCCACCTACCTCACCGAGGGCATCACCTGGAAGGCCGACTACGTTCTCACCCTGGACGGGGAGGGGAGTCGTGCCGACCTGCTGGGCTGGGTCACGGTGGACAACGAATCGGGGGCGGAGTACGCCAACGCCACCCTGCAACTGGTGGCGGGGGACGTGCATCTGGCGCCCTCCCCGCGCGCCGGCTTCGTCGAGACGATGATGATGAAGACGGCGGCAGCACCGGTGGAGGAGGAGAGCTTTGCCGAGTACCACCTCTATTCGGTGGCTCGCCCTACCACCATCAAGGAGCGACAGAAGAAGCAGATCTCGTTCCTGGAGAAGAGCGGCATCGACGTGGCGCGGCGCTACGTGGTGGAGGGTTCGGCGGGACTGTTCCGCAACCGGGTGGGGGTGCAGCGCCACGACGTGCGGGTGGAAATCGACCTCGCCAACCGGGCCGCCAACCAGCTGGTGGTGCCGCTGCCAGCCGGGACGTTGCGCATGTACCAGAAGGATCGGCGGGGCACGGCACAGTTCGTGGGCGAGGACGCCATTCGCCACACCCCGGTGGATGAGACGGTCACGGTCACCATGGGCAACGCCTTCGACCTGGTCGCCGAGCGCCGCCAGACGGACTACCGGCGTTTCGACTCCACCAGCGAGAGCGCCTTCGAGGTCAGCCTGCGCAACCACAAGGAGACGCCGGTGGTGGTGACGGTGCGGGAACGGGTGGGTGGCGACTGGGAGATGCTGTCCAACTCCCATCCGTTCACCAAGGAGTCGGCGTTCGGGGTGTCGTTCCAGGTCCCCGTGGAGGCCAGGGGCTCGGCCACCCTGAAGTACCGGGTACGGGTTCGCTAGCGGGCGGTCAGGGCGGCGCAGTAGAAGCCGGGGTAGGCCTCCACGCAGCGAGAGAGCTGGGCAGGGAGCAGCTCGACCTGCTGAAAGCCGGCCTCGTGCAGAGCCCGCCGCCACATGGCCTCGGTCAGGAAGCCCGCCGGCCGACCCTCGCCGGCCGTTTCCCGGTACGAGGAGAGCAGGGAAAACGGCAGCTCCAGATGGACGGTGCCGTTTCCCGCCGGGCGGATCAGCTCCCCCAGCACCAGGCCCCCCCCCTCGGCCAGCAGTGAACGCAGCATCGCCAGGGTGGCGGGCAGGTCGCGGGCCAGGTGGACGGTGTTCACCGCCACCACCAGGTCGTACTGGCGCGCCTCCACCTCCTGCGTCCAGGGCGGCTCGTTGATGTCGTAGCGGAACGCCTTGAACGCCGTCGCCGGCGGCAGCACCGCCTGGGCCATGCGCGCGCCGCGCCGCAGGAAGGCTGGCTGCAGCTCGGTGAAGTGATAGAGCCAGGGGGTCTTCCCGTCGGCCACCAGGCGCCGCCCGATCTCCTGGGCGGCGCTGCCACCCCCGCCCCCCACCTCCAGCACCCGGGGCGCCGGGCCGGCGGCGCGCGCGGCGGCGGCGGCGGCGATGCGGTTGGAGGGGGCGTACAGGGGGTTGTCGTTGGAAAAGTAGGAGAACCAGAGCCCCATGGTCTGGGGCCCGAACAGCGCCTCCTCGCCGCGAATCTTGCCGGCGAGCACGTCGGGGACAGCCCGGGCGGCCAGCGCCATGACCTCATAGGCGGGGGCCACCGACGGATCAGCCTCGACCGCCGCGGCGCGCAGCGCCGCCGAGGGGGGATGGCCATCCAGATCCGCAACCAGCCATTCGTGCCCGTCTCGCCGGGCGACCCCGTAGAGCTCGAGCGTTCCCAGCAGCCACTCGACGGTGGCCCGCGACGGGGGAGCCCAGCCCCGCTCGTCCATCAGACGATCGGCGTCGAAGGGTTCGCCCGGGGACAACGAGAGGTCCCGCCCCACCTCGCGGGCCAGTGCCCCCACGTAGTGGTCCAGCCGCTCGCAGGCCCCGGCAAAACCCGGATCGAAAATGTCCTCCGGCAGGTCATCGAGGAGCGGGCCGAACATCGAGCTGGAGAGGGGAACGGGCAGGCGTCGGCTCATGGGGGGCTCTCCAGCGGGGCGTTCCCCTCTCCAGCTCGATG
>JABRVY010000233.1:0-1175 GCA_039961755.1 Acidobacteriota bacterium
GGCCAGGAGGGCGAGGAGCAGGGTGACCATGGGAGGATTGTAGTCGGCGGCCAGGGTTCGTAGACTCCCCCGGTGACCCTCGGCAGGTGGCTGTCCCCGCAACGCAGCTGGTTCCTCTACGACTGGGGCAACTCGGCGTTCGCCACGGTGTGTATGACGGCGGTGCTGCCGCCGCTGGTGGCCTCGCTGGCCAACCAGGAGCTGGGGGCGCCGGCGGGGACGGTGGCGTGGGCGTGGACGGCGGCGGCCGGCCTGGGCTTTGGGGCGGTCCTGGCACCCCCACTGGGGGCGCTGGCGGACGCCCGCGGGTGGCGCAAGCGCCTGCTGCTGGCGTTCGCTCTGGGGGGGGCGACGGCGACGGCCGCCCTGGCGCTGGCCTTGCCGGGCAGCTGGCGGGCGGCCTGCGTCTTGTACGTTCTGGCCGCGACGGGATTTGCCGGCGCCAACGTGTTTTACGACGGATTGCTGCCCGGCCTGGGGCCACCCGCGAGCTGGGACGACCTGTCGGCGCGCGGCTACGCCTGGGGGTACGCCGGCGGTGGGCTGGCACTGATTGCCGCCGCCCTGATCGTCATTGCCGCCGGACAGGACGCCGCCGGGTGGGCGTTCGTGCTGGTGGGGGTGTGGTGGGCGGCGTTCACTGTGCCGGTGGTGCGCCGCGTGCCGGAACCACCGGTGGCGGGGGAAAGGCGGCCCTTCGCGCGGTTGGCCCAGACCATCCGCGAGGCGCGGCGGCACCCCGACCTGTGGCGGTTCTTGCTGGCCTACTGGTTGTACAGCGATGGCATCGGTACGGTGATCAAGCTGGCCGGCGCCTACGGCGCCGAGCTGGGAGTCCCCCTCGAGGTCATGTTGGGAGCGCTGGTGGCTACCCAGTTCGTGGGGGTTCCGGCGACCATGGCCTTCGGGCGACTGGGTGCCCGGGTGGGGCCCAGGGCCGGCATCATGGTGGCTCTCGGCGGCTACGTGGGGATCGTGATCCTCGGCTACTTCATGCGGGACGCCTGGCAGTTCGTGGGCCTGGCCCTGCTCGTGGGATGCGTGCAGGGGGGGCGCAGGCGCTGTCTCGATCCCTGTTCGCTCGCCTGGTGCCGGCCGGGCGCGAGGCGGAGTACTTTTCATTTCTGGATGTTTCCGGCCGGCACCAGGCGAGCGAACAGGGATCGAGACAGCGC
>JABRVY010000234.1:0-5662 GCA_039961755.1 Acidobacteriota bacterium
GCCCCCGTCACCCTGGCGACCCCCCGCCTCACCCTCCGCGAGGCCATCGACGTCGCCCTGGCCAACGACCCCGCCCTGCACCTGGCGCGGGAGCAGGTGACCGCCAGCCGCGGCAGCTTGCTCATGGCCTCCGGCGCCTTCGACACGGTGCTTGCCGTCGCCCCGGCGTTCGAGCACCAGACCAGCGCCGTGGGGCGGCCGGGGATGCGCAACCAGGAGCTGCTGCGCAACCTCTCCCGGGAGATTGCCACCACCTTCCGGCTCATCGCCGACGACCTGCGCCGCCAGCTGGACCTGCAGGGCAACATCCCCCTCATTCAGTGTCCGCCGGGACTGGTCATCACCATCGGCGGCGAGCCGGTCTGCCTGTCCAACCGCCAGCGGGCGCAGTGGGAAATCATCGAAATCATCACCCGCCGCCCGGAGCTGGAGCCGCAGCGGCGCACCCTGGAGGAGGCGGCCCGCCGGCGCGCCGAGCAAATTGCCCTCATCCTCGACATCACGGCGCTGGCCAGCCGCGGTCTGCTGCGCACCATGGGGGTGCGCGCCACCCTGGAGGATCGCACCTCCATCGAGCTCCAGCTGTCAGCCGCCAAGCTCTACCGCAACGGCGTTGCCGTCACCCCGCTCCTCGGCTTTTCGGGCAGCAAGGACAACTACCGCGGCAAGCGCCTTGACCCCACCTACGGCGGCAAGGGGAACCTCAACACCTTCACCTCCATCGCCGGATTGAGCCTGGAGGTGCCGCTGGGCAAGGGGCGGGGCGAGGCCGCCACCGGTGCCGCGGAGCGGGCGGGTCGGCTGAACCTCGCGGCCAGTCTGGAGAGCGAGGCCCACGCCGTCGCCGGGACCGTCCTGCGCACCTTGCTGGCCTACCTGGAGCTGGCCGCCGCCCAGGAGAGGCTGGAGCTCTTCATGGCCTCCGAGCAGCGGCAAGCCTTCCTGGTGGCCATGGGCGAGGCCCTCCAGAAGGCGGGCGAGCTGGCCGAGGCCGATCTGATCACCGTGCGGGCGCGCCTGGCCTCCACCCGCACCACCGTCGCCCAGGCCTGGCAGAGTGTGGCCGAGGCTCGCATCGCCCTGGCGGAGGCGATGGGGGTGGCGGTGGAGCAGCTGGAGGAGGCGCCACTGGCCGCCGAGACCCTACCGCCGCCCCCCGCGGAGAGTGAAGTGGACGCCTGGCGGCAGCAGCAGCGGGCCCAGGCGGCCCGTGCCCGCCGGGCCGACCTCAGGGCGGCTCATCGTCTCGAGGAGTCGGCGCGAGAGCTCGCCGAGGCGGCTCGGCTGGATTTGCGGCGCTCCAGCACCCTGTCCTTCCAGGCGTGGTACCAGGGGCTGTGGGAGGGCAAGAGCCCCCGCGACATGCGCAACGTGCTGGTGGGGTGGGAACGCGCCCTGTTCGGTGGCCAGGTGGGGCCCTCCGCCCGGCTGCTGCTCACCGTGGAGTGGCCTTTTGCCAACAACGTCGCCCGCGGTCGCTACCTGGAGGCCCGCGCGCTCTACCACTCCGGCGGCATCCAGGCGCGCAACCTGGAGCGGGTGATCGCCGGTCGGGTGGAGGAGCTCGTCGGCGCGGTACTCAAGGCCCGCACCGAGGTGGCTCGAGGGCAGGCGGCGGTGGAGCTTTATGACCAGCTCATCGAGGCGGAGGTGGAGCGCTTCCGATTGGGGGAAGCCACCGCCGCCGACCTCGTGCTCACCGAGGAGAACCGCATCGGCGCCGCCCTCGCCCTGGTCACCGCCCGCCAGCGCCTGGCCGCGGCGGTGGCGCAACTGCGCTTCGAGCTGGGCACCCTGGTGCGCTACCGCATCTCTGACCAGCGGGTGGTGGTGGAGGAGATCCTCCCCGCCACCGGATGATCGGACACCCCCCGGTCCCCGACAGCATGACAAGGAGGTCGGCCACCCATGCAAGGTAAGCTCTTCCGCAAGGCGGCGCTGGAGAAGCTCTCCTCCCCGGAGCGGCTGGACGTGATGATGAAGGTCACCTCGCCCAGCGGCTGGCTGGCCCTGGCGGCGCTGGGGTTCATCATCCTCATGGTGGTGGCCTGGAGCATCGTCGGCAGCATCGCCATCAAGGTGGACGGGCGCGGCATCCTGCTGCGCGGCGGCTCGGTGTACGAGGTCAACTCCATCGGCTCCGGCCGCCTGGTGGAGGTGGGTCCGAAGCCCGGCGACGTGGTGGAGGTGGGGCAGGTGGTGGCCCGCCTGGACCAGCCCGAGCTGCGCCTCAGGATCGCCAACATGCGGGAGGAGCTGGCCGCCCTGGCGGGCCGTGGGGCGGAACAGCAGCGCGCCCAGGCCAACATTCTCGCCCGCTACCAGCGCCAGGCGGCGGAGCTGCGCGAGAAGATCGCCGTGCAGGAGCAGATGGTGGCCCGCGGGCTGCTCACCCGCACCCAGCTCATGCAGACCCAGCAGGAGCTCACCGCCACCGAGCAGGCCATGGCCAACATCCGCGCCACCGAGGCCGGCACCGGGCTGCGGGTGGACGAGGTGCGGCGCCAGATCGTCGAGCTCGAAAGCCAGCTGGCCTCACAGTCGGAGGTGCGCAGCCCCTACGCCGGGCGGGTGCTGGAGGTGATGGTCAACCCCGGCGACCTGGTGACCGCCGGCAGCCGCATCCTGACCCTGGAGGACACCAAGGAAACCATTCAGGCGATTCTGTTTGTGCCCGCCTCCGAGGGCAAGAAGGTGCGCCAGGGGATGCAAGCGTTCATCTCCCCCTCCACGGTGCGGTCCGAAGAGTACGGCTTCATGCTGGCCGAGGTCAGGGAGGTCTCCGACTTCCCCCTCACCCCCGAGGGAATGGTGCGGGTGCTGCGCAACCAGGCGCTGGCCCAGGAGCTGGCCGGCAAGGGAGCCCCCATCGCCGTGACCGCCATCCCCATCGCCGACCCCAGTACCGAGAGCGGCTTCAAGTGGTCCTCCTCCAAGGGGCCACCGGTGCGGGTGTACTCCGGCACCCTGTGCTCGGGATCGATCCAGGTGGAGACCAAGCGGCCCATTTCCTACGTCATCCCCATCGCCAAGAAGGCGGTGGGGCTGGGCTAGTTGCCCATGGCCGCCCAACCCCAGGAGGCACCCCGCACCATCCCGCCGCCTCCGGCGCGGCGGGTGAAGTGCCCGACGGTGTTGCAGATGGAGGCGGTGGAGTGCGGCGCCGCGGCACTCGCCATCGTCCTCGGCTACTTTGGCAAGATCGTGCCGCTGGAGGAGTTGCGCCAGGAGTGCGGGGTGTCCCGCGACGGCTCCAAGGCCTCCAACGTGGTGAAGGCGGCGCGGCGCTACGGGCTGCAGGCCAAGGGGCAGAAGTTCGAGAAGATCGAGAGCCTGTACGAGCTCAAGTTCCCCTGCATCCTGTTCTGGAACTTCAACCACTTCCTGGTGCTGGAGGGGTTCGGGCGAAAGGGGCAGGTGTACCTCTCCGACCCCGCCGAGGGACCCCGCGCCGTCACCCTGGAGGAGCTGGACGCCTCCTTCTCCGGGGTGGTCCTCACCTTCGAGGTGGGGCCCGAGTTCACCCCCTCCGGCGAGAAGCCCAGCATGGCGGCGGCGCTCAAGCGGCGCCTGGAGGGCAGCGAGGCGGCGCTGGCCTTCGCCATCCTGTGCGGCCTCTTCCTGGTGGTGCCGGGGCTGGTGATCCCCACCTTCTCGCGGGTGTTCATCGACGAGTACCTGATCGCCGGGCGGCGCTCCCTGGTCACCCCCTTGATCGCCGGCATGGTGCTCACCGCCCTGCTGCGCATGGGGCTGACCTGGCTGCAGGAAACCTACCTGCTGCGCATGGAGTCGCGCCTGGCGCTCACCACGTCCTCACAGTTCTTCAACCATATCTTGCGTTTGCCGGTGTCCTACTTCGCCCAGCGGTTTGCCGGGGAAATCGGCTCGCGGGTGGAGATCAACGACAAGGTGGCCTCCCTCATCTCCGGGCGCCTGGCCACCACCGCTCTCGACTGCCTGCTGCTGGTCTTCTACGCCGTCCTGATGATGCTGTACGACGTGGTCCTCACCCTGGTGTGCATCGCCATTGCCCTCACCAACATCGTTGCCGTCAAGCTGGTGGCGCGCCGGCGCACCGATGCCGCCCGCCGCCTGCTGCAGGACTACGGCAAGCTCACCGGCACCGCCATGAACGGCCTGCGCATCCTGGAAACCCTGAAGGCCTCCGGCTCGGAGTCGGAGTTCTTCGCCCGCTGGGCCGGCTATCAGGCCAAGGCGCTGCGCTCCCAGCAGCAGCTCATGCAGCTCTCCGAGTTCATCAACGCCGTGCCGGCCACGGTGTCCAGCGTCACCACCGCGGTGATCCTGCTCCTGGGCAGCCTCAAGGTGATGAACGGCGAGCTCACCGTCGGCATGCTCGTCGCCTACCAGAGCCTGATGGCGTCGTTCACAAAGCCCCTCAATACTTTCGTTTCCTTCGGCGGGGCCGTGCAGGAGCTCGAGGCGGACATGGCGCGCCTGGATGACGTGCTGCGCTTCCCCGTCGACCCCCAGTACACCCGCGACGAGCGGCCGCGCGTGGAGATCCTGGAGCGGGCCGCACCGGCCCCGCGCAAGGAGATGATCAAGCTGTCGGGCGAGATCGAGCTGCGCGGCGTCACCTTCGGCTACTCTCCCCTGGATCCTCCGCTGATCGAGGGGTTCAGCCTGCACGTCAAACCGGGACAGCGGGTGGCGTTCGTGGGGCGCTCGGGCTCGGGCAAGTCCACCGTGTCCAAGCTGGTGACCGGGCTGTATCGCCCCTGGAAGGGGGACATCCTCTTCGACGGCATCCCCATGGACGAGCTGCCCACGGGGCTGCTGCGCAACTCCCTGGGTGCGGTGGATCAGGAGATCTTCCTGTTTGCCGGCACCATCCGCGAAAACGTCACCATGTGGGACTTCACCATCCCCCTCACCTCCATCACCGCCGCCTGCCGCGATGCCGCCATCGACCACGACATCCAGACCCGCATGGGCAAGTACGACTCGCCGGTGGAGGAGCACGGCGCCAACTTCTCCGGCGGGCAGCGGCAGCGGCTGGAGATCGCCCGCGCCCTGGTGGGCAACCCGACGATCCTGGTGCTGGATGAGGCCACCTCGGCGCTGGACCCCCCGACGGAACTGATGGTGGATGAGGCGATCCGCCGGCGGGGCTGCACCTGCATCATCGTCGCCCATCGCCTGTCCACCATCCGCGACGCCGACGAGATCATCGTCATGGACCGCGGCAAGATCGTCCAGCGCGGCACCCACGACGAGATGAAGGACGCTCCCGGCCTGTACCGGGATCTCATCCACTAGGGGGCGGAGATGAGTGACGCGACCTTCTCGCCCAGAACCACTTCCGCCACTCTGGTGGTGGTCTCCAGCGACCTCGAGGGCCTGCCCGGCCGACGCATCGAGCTGGCTGGCGCCGCCCTGCGCATCGGACGCAGCGAGGAGTGCGACCTGGTGCTGGCGGTGCAGACGGTTTCTCGGCGCCACGCCGAGCTCA
This sequence comes from Acidobacteriota bacterium, assembly GCA_039961755.1. Classification (GTDB taxonomy): domain Bacteria; phylum Acidobacteriota; class Thermoanaerobaculia; order Thermoanaerobaculales; family Thermoanaerobaculaceae; genus CALEVZ01. Next base: position 5,480 of record JABRVY010000234.1, read on the forward strand.
CACCCACCGCCTCCGGCTGGCTGCTGCGGGATCTGGGCAGCGCCAACGGCGTCTGGCTGGGGCAGCAGCGCATCCACGAGCACCCCTTGCGCGATGGCGACGAGTTCCGTCTGGGGGGCACGGTGCTGCGCTTCGAGGCGCAGCAGGTCTCGCAGCGGCTTGCGGTGGGACCGAGGGTGGCTG
>JABRVY010000235.1:0-9583 GCA_039961755.1 Acidobacteriota bacterium
GGGTGCGAGGGACCATGGTGATGAGGATGGGGGTCGCCGCGGCCGTCGGCTCGGCGTCCGGAAACATGAGATCCTGAGGTGCCGGGGCCTGGGCCGTCACGTCTCCGGGGAGTGCCGGTGGGGGCGAAGGACGGATCAGGATCACCGCCAACACCACCACCGCCAGGACCCCCAGGGAGGCTCCCACCAGCAACCAAGGAAACCTTCTCGGGCGCTCTCGGAGGTCGTGGGTGGCCTCGAGACTCATGGTGGCCATGGTGTCTTCCAGCTCGGGGGGGGTGAGCTGGGCCAGGCGCCGCGCCTCGACGGCAAACTCCGAAGCGGTGGTGATGCGTTCCCCCACCGCCTTGGCCAGACAGCGGCGCAGGAAGGCGGCAACCTGATCGCCCAGGGTGTCGAGGATCTCGGGGTCACCGAAGGGGTCGTGGTTCAGGATCTGATACACCAGGGTGGTGACCGTGTCGGCGGGGAACGGCTTGCGGTGGAGCAGCAGCTCGTAAAGGATTACCCCCAGGGAGAAGAGGTCGGCTCGGGGGTCGGCCCGTTCGCCGCGCACCTGCTCTGGCGCCATGTAGGCGGGGGAGCCCACGGTCATGCCGGTGCGGGTGAGTTCGGTGGAGTCGCCGATGGCCTTGGCCACCCCGAAGTCGGAAACCTTGACCCGACCGTCGCCGGTGATCAGGATGTTGGCCGGCTTGACGTCGCGGTGCACCACTCCCAGGGCGTGGGCCGCCGCCAGGGCCTCCGCCACCGCGGCGACGATCTTGAACGCCTCGGCGCGGGTGGGGTAGTCCCCGCGCTTGATCTTGTGGGACAGCGACTCGCCCTCGACGAGCTCCATCACCAGGTAGAGCAACCCCTCGTCCTGGCCGAAGTCGTAAATGGTGACCACCCCGGGGTGATTGATGCGGGCCGCCAGCTTGGCCTCGCGCATGAACCGGGCCACCAGCTCTTCGGTGGGCCCCCCTCCGGTGCCGGGTAGACCGATGACCTTCACCGCCACGGGCCGATCCAGCGTCGGGTCGAGGCCGCGCAGCACCACCCCCATGGCACCGCGGCCCAGCTCGCCGGTGATGGTGTAACGCCCTATGCGGGACGGGATCGTCATGCCGCCTCCCCCGCGGAGATCATCCCACCAAGCCTAGCGCACTGCAACTTCTTCTCACAAGGGCTGCTGGCGCGGACGGCGGCGCTGCCGGTAAATCAAGACCAGGTTGCGGATGTACACCACCAGGCCAGCCAGCTGACCGACCACGAACACAGGGTCGTGGCGCAGGATGGCGTAGGTCAGGAGCACCACCCCGCCGGCCAGGGAGAAGTACCAAAAGGCCAGGGGAATGACGCTTTCCCGGCGCGCCTCCGAGACTGCCCACTGCACCAGAAAGCGCGCAGAGAACAGCGCCTGGCCCGCAAACCCGAGGAGCATGAGGGTACTCGAGGGAAGGTTCATGGTTGCCTCAGCTGCCACGTGATGTGGCGATCCTGTAGCCAGCGCACGCCGAGGGCGTCGCGCAGGCCACGGACGGCGCGCTTCCAGGTGCCGTACTTGGAGCGGCCGGCCTGGCGGGGGCGATGGCTGACCGGCACCTGGGCAACCCGGTACCCCTGCAGGCGAACCAGGGTGGGGAGGAAGCGGTGCACGCCATCGAAGCGGGGAAGGTTTTTCAAGGCCCGCGCCTCGAACAGCTTCATGGGGCAACCGGTGTCAGTGATATCCTCTCTGGTCAGCCAGTTTCGTACGCCGTTGGCAAACCACGAGGAAAACCGTCGCCAGCAGGAATCGTGCCGCTGCACGCGGATGCCCACCACCCCCCCGTGGCCGGGCAGCAGCTCCAAAAGCCGGGGGATGTCGGCGGGGTCGGTCTGGCGGTCGGCGTCCATGACCACGATCCGTTCTCCCCGGGCATGCTCGAAGCCGCAGAGGAGCGCCGCCGACTGGCCGGAGCGGCGGGCCAAGAATACCACGCGTAGCCGAGGTTCAGCCGCGGCCAGGTGCCCGATCAGCTCGGCCGAGCCATCTTCGGAACCATCGTCCACCAGGACGATCTCCGACCTGACCTGAAGAGAGTCGAGCACTGCGGTGAGCTCCTCCAGCAGCGGCTGGAGGTTCTCCTTCTCGTTGTGGGCGGGGATCACCACCGAGAGGTGGAGTTCAGGCATGGAGCAAATTGTAGAGGAGGTTTGCCTCGGCGGGGAGAAACCGGGAGGAATCGGCCGGGAAGAAAACGCCCCGGCGCGGGGCCGGGGCGTTAAGAAACAGAATGGTGAGCAACTAGAAGCGGAAGCCCATGGAGATGCGGAAGGTGCGCGGCGTCTGGTAGCTGCCCGGGCCGGTGGGCTTGCCGAAGTTGGGGCCCTTCTGCCAGTGGAAGCCGGTGCAGCTGGCCTGACCCTGCGGGCACTCCCTGGGGGTCTCGGTGAAGGGGTTGAAGGAGGAGAAGCCCAGGGCTGCGGTGGTGCCGCGGGTGCGCACGGTGGTGTCCACCGCTTCCACGCCCTTCTTGTTGAACACGTTGAGCACCTCGGGCTGGATGAAGAGCTCGTAGCTGCGCCCGAACTTGAAGGAGTAGTTGAGGGCGACGTCGGTGCGCTGGATGTTGTCGGTCCGGAAGGCGTCGCGGTTGGTGAAGTAGTACGTCTGGGTCGACGGCGGCGTGCGGTAGCCGAAGGTGTTGGGGATGTACGGCACGTTGGGCGAGACGTTGCGGTTGATCAGGGTGATCGTGCCCGCCGCGCCGTACGGCATGCCGGACCAGTAGTTGTGGAGCAGGGAGGCGTTCAGGTTGTGGTGCTTGGTGACGAAGGCGTCCCAGGTGATCCACACCCGCCCCTTGTGGCGCTGGTCGATGGCCAGGTAGCCGATGGGGGCGGCCCACTTGGGGTCGATGTACTCCGGGTAGGTGAGCAGGCCGGAGCGCACCGGGCCGGAGCCGGCGGTCTCGCCGTCCCAGTTGCCCTTGGCCTCGGACCAGGTGTAGTTGCCACCCACGTTGATGCGGTCCATGCGGTAGCTGGCGGACAGCTGCACACCGCGGTACTTGCGCTCCAGGAGAGAGTTGTCGTTCTCCACGTAACCCAGGTCGAGGATGCTGTTGTTGGCCTCGGGGACGGTCACCGTGCCGGTGGTCGTGTCCACGCGCTGCATGTAGAAGTCGCCGAACTTGCGGTCGATGAGATCCACGCGCGCCACGCCGCGCAGGCCCAGCCGGCGCGTCACCGACAGGGTGATCTCGTCCACGTCGGGGGAGGCCAGGGTGTCGCGGATCACCCGGTTGCGGCCCGGGATCGAGGGGGACTGGATCCAGTTGGTGTTGCTGGTGCCGCCGATGGAATCAAACCACGCCCAGAACCCGGCCAGCACCTGATCGGTGGACAGGCACCCCGAGGGGTTGGCGGGGGAGCAGGTGGTGGGGCCGTTGACCACGGGACCGGTGTAGTACCAGAAGAAGGAGGCCGGCTGGCCGCCCGCCGAACCGGCGTCAGCCTGGTTGTTGGCGATGGCCATCACGTACTTGGCGTAGGAGGCGTTGACCGTCCAGGTGCCGTCGGCGGTGGGATCCCAGGACACGCCGAGGCGCGGGGAGATCTTGGAGTCCTTGACCACCTTGGCCCCTTGCGAGTCGACGCCGTCGTTCTTGTCGTAGCGCACGCCGATGTTGAAGGAGAAGTTGTTGTTGAGGCGCCAGCGGTCGTTGATGAATACCGAGTTGGTCTTGAAGCTGGTGCCCTCGGACTGCTTGAAGATGGGCCACCACCCCAGGTAGGTGACGTTGGGCTCCAGGCGGGCGTAGACGTTCTGGCCGATGGTGATGGCGTTGAGATACAGGAAGAAGTCGCTGCCCGACTGGTGGTTGTTGGCCTTGCGGATGTCCTCGAAGGAGTCGACGCCGAAGGCGATGTCGTGGGTGCCCAGGGAGGGGGTGGAGAGGAAGTAGATCCCCTTGGCCAGGATGTTGACGTTGTCGCGCTCCTCGGGGGTGCACACGCCGCAGAACACCGGCGCCCAGAAGCGGCGGGAGGTGGTGAGATCCTGTAGCACCGTGCCGTTGATGCGATCCCGGAAGCGGCCGCCGGAGTTTTCAAAGGTGAACTGCCGGCGAGAGTAGAGCGCCTCGACGAAAAAGCTCTGGGAAAACGCCCCCGAGTAGTTGAGGGAGACCATGTCCTCGGGCATCTGCCGGTCGTAAATCGAGCGCATGTCGTAGACGCTGCCGAACCAGTAGTTGAATTGGTCGCGGTTGCGCTGGAAGTACGACGCGATCACCCGGTGATCGGGGTTGATGGCCCAGGTCAGCTTGCCCTCGTAGCGGGTCTCGTCCTCCCTGAAAGTGAAGGGGATGTTGGTGACGATGGTCTGCTGGCTGGAGGAGGTGCCGGTGTCACGGCCGGCGAGGAAGAACCACAGCCGGTCGCGCAGGATGCGGCCGCCCAGCGTCGCCTCGTAGGTTTTGTTGAGCTTGTCGAGGGGGGAGGCGACAGTCAGGGGGGTCTTTTCGGCCCATTTGTCGTTGGTGAAGCTGGTGCGGAAGGAGCCGGAGAACTGATTGCCGCCCGACTTGGTGAGGGCGGTGATGACGCCGCCGGCGAAGCGTCCGTACTCGGCGGACACGCCCGCGGTGGAGACGGTGGTCTCCTGGATGGCGTCCTCGATGAACAGGGGGAGCGCCTGCTGGCGGATGTTCTCATTGAGCACCACGCCGTTTAAGGTCCACAGGTTCTCGTAGGACATCGCCCCGGAGATAGTGATGGCGCGGTTGGGGCCGGTGTCGGAGACGCCCGGGGAGAGCATCGTCGCCGCCGCGATGGTGCGGGCGATGGGCAGCTTCTCGATGAAGTCCTGCTCGAACGTGGTCGATGCCTGGGTGGTGGTGGAGATGGTCTCGTACCGCCCGGTGACCACGATCTCTTCCGCCAGGGTGGCCAGTGGCAGCTCCACGTCGAAGCGGGTGGTCTGGCCGGCGGAGATCTTGCGGTTCTCTTCCACCGTCTGGAAGCCGGCCAGGGTGAAGGTGAACGTGTAGTCGCCGGGGGGCAGGAACGGCAGGATGAAGTCGCCGTTGGCGCTGGTCACGGCGGTGCGCTCGCCGATCAGGGTGACGGCCTTCGCCGTCACGGTCACGCCGGGCAACCCCTGGCGGTTGGAGTCCACCACGCGGCCGCTGACCGTACCCGTGGGGGACTGGGCGAGTGCCGGCAGCGCCAGCAGCGCCACCAGCACCACAACCGGAAACTTGGATACCCTCATTGCATCCTCCTCTTCCTCAGTTGGGGTTATGGGAGCCTTCGAAGATTAGAGCCCTCAACACCTTGGTTCGTAATTCTCGCCTTTCTGCAGACGTCCTCCTTTCCGCCAAAACGACCTGCGCCAGGATCGAAAGCAAAAGCGGTGCCATTTGAAAAGGTGAATTTCGCTGCGCTATCTGGCACTTGCATCCGGTTCACCGGATGGCTGTTCGACGATTCGAATTGCGGGCCTTGCCGGGCCGGCCCACGCGTCTTGGGGTGGAGTAGAATCGTGATGTGCGGATCCTCCTGGCGCATTCCGATGCCCGCCCGTTCGAAGTCGAGCGCTACGGCGCCGTCTGGGAGGCGGCGGGCGGCGAGCGCGACGAGCTGGTGCCGGTGACGCCCGCCACTGCCACGGGCTGGGTCGACCGCGGGGTCGAGGCGGCGGGCCTGCTGCTCACCGGCGGGCCCGACGTGGAGCCCTGGCGCTATGGCCAGGCCCCCCTGGCGGGGGTGGAGTTGCACCCCGACGCCGCCCGGGACGCCCTGGACCTGGGGCTGCTGGCGCGCGCCGATGAGAGCGGCTGGCCGGTGCTGGCGGTGTGCTACGGCTGTCAGCTGCTGGCGGTGGCACGCGGCGGGGCACTCATCCAGGACCTGCCGGCGGCGGGCATCTCGGGGCACGCCATCCACCGGCCGCTGGACCATCTCGCCCACCGCGTGCAGATGCTCGGCCCGCGCCTGCTCTCCTGGATGCCCTCCGAGTTCGCCGTGAACTCCAGGCATCACCAGGCCATTGCGGATCCGGGAAGGCTGCGGGTGGTGGGTCGCTCCCCCGACGGGGTGATCGAGGCGGTGGAGGACGACGCCGCCGGTCGCTTCGTCGTCGGGGTGCAGTGGCACCCGGAGAATCTTCTCATCGAGCCGCACCTGGAGCTGTTCCGCCGCTTCCGCGCCGCCTGTGGTCGCCCTGGGTGACGGCGAGGCGCTGACGCGCTAAGCTGGAGAAATGAGGCGACCTGTGCGTGTCCTGCCGCTGGGGCTGGCGTTGCTGGCCTCCCTGGCCTGCGAGAGCGACCAGCCGACCGAGGCGGAGCGGGAGGAGATTTCCCGCGTGGTGCGGAGCTTCGTGGAGAGTCTCGCCGAGGCCTACGGCAAGATGGACCCCACCCCCCTGCAGGGGGTGGCGACGCCGCGCCTGATGGAGAAGGCTCGCCACGACATCGACCTGCTACGGGCGGGGGGGGATCGCCTGGAGCCGCGCCTGAAGAACCTGGAGATTACCCAGCTCAAGGTGCTGCGCCGCACCAACGCCTACGTGGCCGCCACCGAGACGTGGGATACCAAACGTTTCGACGCCTGGAGCGGCGAGCTGGTGGGCCACGATCCGGACTCGGTGCTGCACACCCACATCCAGTTGCAGCTCATCGATCGGCGGTGGTTGGTGCTTTACCGCGAGGTGGAGGAAACGGCCACCGGCCCGCGCTTCGTGGTGTCGACCCCGCCAGCGTCGTGACCCCGCTGCCCACCATCGCCATCGTCGGCCGCCCCAACGTGGGCAAGTCGTCGCTGTTCAACCGCCTGACCGGCTCGCGCAAGGCCCTGACCCACGACCTCCCCGGAGTGACCCGGGACCGGGTGGCGGGGGAGGCGGTGCGTCCCGCCGGCGGGTACGTGGTGGTGGTGGATACGGGCGGGTTCGAGCCGGAGAGCGAGGAACTGTTCCCCAGCCTGGTGCGGCGCCAGGCGTTGAAGGCCATCGCCGAGGCCGACGTGGTGGTGCTGGTGGTGGATGGCAGCGCCGGCGTGGTACCCCAGGATGTGGAGGTGGCAGGCGTCGTGCGGCGCCTGGGGGCGCCGGTGGTGCTGGCGGTCAACAAGGCGGACCGGCGGGACGCCTCCCTGGGCGCCGGTGAGTTTTCGGTGCTCGGTTTTCCGGTGGTCTCCGTGTCTGCCGAACACGGGCTGGGACTCGAGGACCTGTGGGAGGAGCTGGAGCGACACCTGCCGCCGCCGCGCCCGGAGGTCGAACCTCGCAAGGCCGAACTGGCGGTGGCCGTGGTGGGGCGGCCGAACGTCGGTAAATCGAGTCTCCTCAATGCGATACTTGATGAAGACCGGTTCGTGGTGTCGCAGGTGCCAGGTACCACCCGGGACGCGGTGGACACCGTGGTCCAGGTGGGGGGCCGGGTCCTTCGCCTGGTGGACACCGCCGGGATTCGCCGGCGCGGCCGCACCGATCGCGGCCCCGAGGTGCTCTCGGTGGTGATGGCGCGCAGGGCCATGGAGCGCGCCCACGTCTGCCTGCTGGTGCTGGACGGGGGTGAAGGGGTGACGGCGCAGGACGCCCACATCGCCGGGCTGGCCCTGGAGCAGGGTCGCGCCGCCGTCGTCGCCATCAACAAGGCTGACCTCCTTCCTGCCGGGGCCACAGCGCGGCGCGACCTGGCCCGGCGAGCCGTCGAGGCGCTCCACTTCCTGAAAGGGACGGAGGTGTTGTTCGTCTCCGCCTTGACCGGCGCCGGGGTCGGTCGCATCCTGCCCAGGGTGATGGCGGTGGGAGAGGCTTTCCACTCGCGCATCTCCACCGGCGAACTGAACCGGGTGCTGCGCGCCGCCTGGGAGGAGCACCCCCCTCCGCAGGGGCGCAAGCCGGCCAGGCTCTATTACGCCACGCAGGTCTCCACCGCGCCTCCGACCATCGTGCTGATGACCTCCACCGACCGTCCGCTCCACTTCTCCTACCTGCGGCAGTTGGAGAACGCACTGCGCCGGGCGTTTCCTTTGGCCGGCGTGCCGATTCGGTTTATCATGCGTCGGAGAAGCGGACGGAGCGCGTAAATGGTCCAGTTTCGACCGCAAGCCAAGGAGATCATCGCCAAGGTGGTGTACTACGGCCCGCCTCTGGGGGGCAAGACCACCAACCTGCGCACCCTCTACCGCGGCTACCCGGCCAACACCCGCGGCGAACTGGTCGTCGTCCCCACCGGCACCGACCGCACCATCTTCTTCGATTTCCTGCCCGTCAGCGTCGGCACCCTGCGCGGCATGAACCTGCGCGTGCAGCTGTACACCGTCCCGGGTCAGGTGCACTTCAACACCACTCGCCAGGTGGTGCTGCGCGGCGTGGATGGCGTGGTGTTCGTGGCTGACTCCCAGAAGGAAATGCTGGCCGCCAACCGGACCTCCTTCGCCAACCTCAAGGAGAACCTCCTGCTGCAGGGGCTGGCGCTGGCGGACACCCCCCACGTGGTGCAGTTCAACAAACGGGACCTCAAGGACATCCTCTCGGTGGAGGAGCTCAACGAGGCGATCAACGAAACCAATGCGCCCTTCTTCGAGGCGGTGGCGACGGTGGGAATCGGAGTGGAGGAGACGCTGCAGGGGGTGGTACGGCTGGTGGCCCGGTCGCTGCGCGAGCGCTTCAAGCTCCCCCTCGAAGCCGGTGCAGCGCACGACGGACTGTTCACCCATGTGCCCAGCCAGAGCGTCGGCGTCGACCGCCCCTTCGACACCGCCAAGATCGATGCTCCCTCCGTGTATGTCGCCGCGACGCAGTCCTCGCTCACCGAGGACACCCGCCCCCTGAAGGTGCCTGCGGTGCCGCCGGCCGCAGGCGAAGCGGAGCGGGTGATTTCTTTCTCTCAAGGTGCACCCGCCGGTGACGTCGGGCGCCGTGCCCCATTCGAGGTGGCAACCGGCCCAACGCGCGAGGACGCCTTCATGGCAACGCTGCCCGAGGCGGGGGAGGCGTTCCCGCCCCAGGGTCCCGCTGACGATGGGGACGAGCCGGTCTTTGCCACCGTTGACCAGCCGCTGGATCCCTTCGCTTCCGGTCCGCTGTCGGCAGAGGCACCGCCCACCGCATCGCCCCTGCAGGACGAGCCGGGCGAGGTGGAGGTGTTTGCGACCGGCGCCGAGCCGTCTGCGCCGGCGCCGCTGCTGGTGCCGGAGGAACAGCCAGCGCCGCTGCTGGCGGCCGACGAGCCCGGAGAGCCGCCGGGCAGGGCGGACATGCTCGCTGACGCGATGGCGCCGGCGCCCCTGTGGCTGCAGGCGCCGGTGGCTGCTCCGCAGCCGGACGTGTTCGCGGCGAGCGAGGTGCCGGTGGTCCCCTCCACTCCCCTGCCACCGCCACTGCTGGTGGACCCCTATGCCGACCCCTTTGCCGAGGAGGTGGCCGCGCCCCCCCCCTGCATGGCCGACGTGTTCAGCGTCCCCGGGGAGGAGACGGCCCCAGCCACCGAGGCGCCGCTGGACGAGGCGGAAGTACCGGCCGCTGCGGCCGAGGACGATCTGGTCTTCGAGTCCCTCGCCCCCATGGCGGTGCAGGTGGAGGTGGAGGAGGGGACAGGGG
>JABRVY010000236.1:0-11838 GCA_039961755.1 Acidobacteriota bacterium
GGGTGGTGCGGGCCGAAGTCCACCGCGGCCGGCGCCTGGATACCCAGGCCAACCACACCGCCACCCACCTGCTCCACGCCGCCCTGCGGGCGGTGCTGGGGCCGGCGGCGCAGCAGGCGGGCTCGCTGGTGGAGCCCGAGCGTCTGCGTTTCGACTTCTCCTGGGGGCAGCCGGTGTCACCGGAGCAGCTGGAGGCCATCGAGACGCTGGTCAACCAGCACATCCGCGCCAACGTGGCGGTGGAGGCGGCGGTGATGCCGCTGGAGCAGGCCCGGGCCGCCGGCGCCGTGGCGCTGTTCGGGGAGAAGTACGGGGAGGTGGTGCGGGTGGTGTCGGTGGGCGACGGGGCGGTGTCGCGGGAGCTGTGCGGCGGCTGTCACGTGCGCCGAACCGGCGACATCGGGGTCTTCAAGATCACCGCCGAGCGGGGGATTGCCGCCGGCGTGCGACGCATCGAGGCGGTGACCGGGCGGGGAGCGGTGGAACTGTTCCAGTCCTTGCACCGCACCGTGCGCACCCTGGCGGCGGCCGCCAACGTGGGGCCGGAGGCGCTCCCGGGCGCCTGGGAGGCGATGGAGCGGCGCCTGCGTGAGGCGGAGCAGGAGGTGCGCCGCGCCAAGCTCGCCCTCGCCGCCGGCAAGGGGGGCGAGCTGGAGGTGCGCGAGGTGAGGGGCGTGAAGGTGCTGGTGAGGGAGGCCCCCGAGATGCCGCCGGCGGAGCTGCGCACCCTGGCCGATACCCTTCGTGCTAAGCTACATGAAGGGGTGGTGGTACTGGGAATGGCCAGCGGAGGCACGGCAACGCTGCTGGTGGCGGTGACCGAGGAGCTGTCACGCCGGGTGTCGGCCGGGGAGGTAGTTGGACGGCTGGCACCCATGGTGGGGGGGCGAGGCGGCGGCAAGGCCACCCTCGCCCAGGCGGGCGGCAAGGACGCTGACCGGCTGGGGGCGGCACTGGAGGCCGCCCCGGCGGTGGTGGAGGAGATACTGGCGTGAGGGCACTGGGCTGCTCGCTGCTCCTGGTGCTGGGGTGCGCCGCGGCGGCCGCCGGAGACGGGGGCATCATCGTCTACACCGGGCCGGACGGATTGCGCCGGGTGGTCAACGTGGCCGCGGTGACGGCCCCGGCGAGGGTGCCCGCGGCCCCCGAGGCGAGGCGCAGCGCCCTGTGGCCGGTGGTGGAGACGACGGCGCGGGAACACGGGCTCGACCCCCACCTCATCGACCTGGTGATCCGCATGGAGTCCGGCTACAACCCCCGCGCCGTCAGCCCCAAGGGGGCCAGCGGGGTGATGCAGCTCATGCCGGCCACCGCCAGGCTCTACGGCGTCAAGGACGTGTTCGACGCGGTGGAGAACATCCGCGGCGGCACCCGCTACCTCGCCGACCTCCTGCGGCGGTTCAGCTCCGACCTGCGCCTCGCCCTGGCCGCCTATAACGCCGGGCCGGAGGCGGTGGCCCGGCACAACGGCGTGCCCCCCTACGCCGAGACCCAGAACTACGTGCACTCCATCCTGGGCGCCTACCGCGGCGGCGAGCCGCCCCGGCTGCAGGGGGGCTTCGGTCGGCCGGCGGCAGCGCCGGCGCGGCCGGTCACGGTGATGGCCGAGGGATCGGGCACCCTGATCTCCAACGTCCGCCGGGGGAATGAGAACCTGCCTCTGCGCCGCCTGTCGTTGCAGTAGCGCGCGGCGGCAGCGGGGGTCTGGCCGATCGTCACCGAAGCCGCTACCATCCTGCGCTCGTGAAGCGGTGAGGGAGTGGGCATGAGAATTCTATCGGGCGTCCAGACATCAGGAAAACTCCATATCGGGAATTATTTCGGTGCCATACGGCAGTTCGTGGCGCTGCAGGAGAACCCGGCCAACGAGTGTTTCTACTTCCTGGCGGATCTCCACGCCATGACCACCGTGCACGACGGCGCCACCCTGCGACGCAACGCCTTCGAGGTGGCCGCCGCCTTCCTGGCCCTGGGGCTGGACCCCTCCCGGTCGGTGCTGTACCGGCAGTCGGACATTCCGGAAATTCCCGAACTGGCCTGGATGCTGTCCACCGTCACGCCCATGGGACTGCTGCAGCGCTGCCACTCGTACAAGGACAAGACCGCCCAGGGGATCGTGCCCAGCCATGGGCTGTTCGCCTATCCGGTGCTGATGGCCGCTGACATCCTGATCGTCAAGGCGAACCTGGTCCCGGTGGGCAGGGATCAGAAGCAGCACCTGGAGGTCACCCGCGACATCGCCGGGCGCTTCAACGACACCTATGGAGAGCCGGTGCTGACCTTGCCCGAGCCGATGATCCTGGCCGACGTCGCCGTGGTTCCCGGCATCGACGGCCGCAAGATGTCCAAGTCGTACGGCAACACCCTGGAGATCTTCGCGCCCGAGAACGAGCTCAAGAAGCGCGTGATGTCCATCGTCACCGACTCCACACCGGTGGGGGAGCCCAAGCCGACGAGAGGCAACACCCTCTACGCCCTGCTCAAGCTCTTCACGCCCCCGGCCGACTGGCCGGCCACCCGGCGCTGTTTCACCACCGGCGGAACCGGCTACGGTGAGCTGAAGAAGCGCCTGCTGGGGCTGATTCTGGACACCTTCCGCGAGGCCCGACGGCGGCGCGAGGAGCTGGAGCGGGACCCCGGCGCCGTGGAGGCCGTGTTGCGCGCCGGGCGCGAGCGCGCCATGGAGGTGATTGGCAAGGTGATGGCGGACTGCCGGCGGCTGGCCGGTACCGGTCCGCTGGCCTGAACCTAGAGGCGCTCGGCCTCTTCGATTTCGGCGCGGCGCGCCTTCTCGCGGTCGAGGTAGTGCCGGAGGATGAGATAGCCGCCAGCCAGCACGAAGAGCATCGGCCACCAGTCCACCATGAACGACAGGTCGATGGGGTAGAACTGGTTGTACAGCAGCACCAGGCCGACCACCACTAGGAACAGGCCAAACCGCAGGTTTCCCTTGTGCGCAGCCTTGCGGGCTGCCTCCCCGGGGGGAGGCTCGGGGACATAGCCTAGATTGATGAACTGGCACTGGCGGTAGGCGTCAATGAGGGCGAAGAACCATACGAAGGGGATGAGAATCCCCAGGTCGGCCTTGTCCGACAGCAGGATGGAGGCGGCGAAGGCGACGAAAAACGCCATGCCCCGCTGGTACAGACCCAGGTACAGGTGGCCGAGTCCGGGAAAGAAGGACAGCACAACCGCAAGGCCTGGCGACTTGCGCGGCGGCGGCGTGGGCACGGAAGGTGGGTAGGAAACCGGAGGGACCGGCGGCGGCTGCGGCGTCTCGGGGGCTGGGGAAAGCGGGGTGTTGGGCTCGCTGGACATGGTCACGACCTCCGTCGTCGTTGAAGCTAAACGTTGCTCTCTCCGTGGTGGTTCTCGCGCCTGGGGAAGAGCCTCTGCTGGACCTGTTGCCAGGTTTCCCGCACCGTCTCGCTGACCCAGTCCCCGGCGGTGCTGACGTGCTCCTGCAGGCGGCGGGAGTAGCTGACGATGCGATTCTCCACCGCCGCCCGTGCGAAAGTGGCAACGCTGGCGATTCGCGCACCTCCGCCATCACCCGGCGAACCCGGGCTGCCTGCGAGAACGACCGTAAGCGCTGCAAAGAGATAGGCGGCGGCCACGGCCAGCCTGAGATCGAACAGCCCGCGGCGGCGACGGACCGCCAGCCGTTGCCGGGGCGGCAGGGCCGCAGTGGCGCGCAGCCGCGGCGGGGCGACCGTGCCGAGTCCCACCTCCCGCAGGGTGGCCAGGGCCTCCCAGGTGGTCCGGCAGCTCGCACACTGCTGCAGATGAACCAGAAAGCGGGTTCTTTCGGCCGCCGGCAAGGCGCCCGTCAAGGCGTCGCCCAGCAGGTCGAGGGTGGTCTCGCAGGCGACGGGGAAGCGGGGCAGGCGCTTCAGGCGGGCGACCAGCTCGGGAGGAGCCACCGTGCGAGCGGTCGTCCGCACCGCCTCGTTCACCGCCTGCCATCGCGCCGCGGACTCCTGACAGTGCGGACACTCCCGCAGATGTCGGTCCAGCTCCGTCGGCAGCCGGCCGGTGGCGGCCTCCTCCAGGCGGTCGAGCAGCTCGTCACAACACTTCATGCCGGGACCCCCGCGGGCGCCCGGGGCGTGAGGACCAGCGCCATGGCGGCGGCGAGCTCGCGGCGGGCGCGGTTCAGCCGCGACTTGACAGTGCCCAGGGGCAGATCGTACTCCCGGGCCAGCTCTTCGTAGCTCCAGTCGGCCAGGTCCCGCAGCAGAACCAGCTGGGCAAGCTCCTCCGGAAGACCGGCGATGGCGTGGCGAGCCAGCTCCAGGCGCTGCCGGCGGACGGTGATGGTGTGAGGGTCCTCGCCGCCGGCCAGGGTGGTGAGAAACTCCGGGTCGACCCAGGTGGCGCGCCGTTCCCGGCGGGAGCGGCGGTAGGCATCCACGAAGAGATTGCGCGCCACGCGGTAGGCCCAGGCGCGGAACGACGAGCCCGCCTCGAAGCGGTCCAGGTTCTGCCAGATCTTCAGGTACACCTCCTGGGTGAGGTCCTCCGCCTCGCTGCGACTGCGGGCGAACGACACCGCCAGTCGGTACATGTCGTTGGCCGTGGCGTTCACCAACTCCTCCCAGGCCTGCTGATCGCCGGCGCGACAACGCGCCACCACATCCGCGAGGCTCGCCTCGTCCATCAGTGACATCCAACGCAGAAGAGCGCCCGGAGGTTCACGTCGACACGATAGCAGGGGCGATGGGGAGCGGGCCCAGGTCGGGAATCCCACGCTCGGGGCGCGCGGTTGTGATAGTGTCGGACGGCCCAACGGGTCAAGGAGGAAGGGATGGTGGTTCAGACGACCGGATTGACGGAGCGGGTGCGAGAGGCGCTGCAGGAGGTACGGCCGGCGCTGCAGATGGACGGGGGGGACGTGGAGCTGGTGGAGGTGGTGGACGGGGAGGTGAGGGTGCGGCTTCTGGGCGCCTGCGGCGGCTGTCCCATGGCTACCATGACCCTGGTGGGCTTCGTGGAAGAGCGGGTGAAGGCCCGCGTACCCGAGGTGAGGCGTATCGTCAGCGTGTAATAACCACTTTCGGAACAGGGGGATAATGCGGCAGGAGCGTCCCCGCTCCCGGGATCGGGTAGTTGAGGGGATCACCGCAAAAGGAAGGAGAAGGCCATGAAACGGTACGTGGTGACGATTCTCGGCGGCGTGCTCATCGCCGCCTCAGCCTCGGCAGGAATCTACTACGAGGCCAAGACCACCGCCCAGGGGGGCCGGGGAGCCGACGCCCAGCGCGCCACGGTCAAGGCGTGGGTCGACGACGACAAGGCCAAGGTGGAGTTCGTCGAAACCGGCAACCCCATCCTCAGCGCCGGCGGGTACATGCTGACCCGCGATGGCGGTGAGACGATGTATTTCGTCAACCCCAAGGAGAAGACCTACGCCAAGTACGACGTCAAGGCGATGATGCAGTTCGCCGGCGGCATGACGAAGATGGTCAACCTCAAGATCACCAACCCGCGGGTGGAGAAACTGGAGGAGCGCCCCGGGGGCCTGGTGCTCGGGATGCCGGCGACCTACTACAAGTTTCGCACCACCTACGGGAGCTCCATGAGCGTCATGGGGTTCAAGAGCGAGAGTCAGACCGAGACGGTGCAGGAGATGTGGGTGGTGTCAGAGCTTCTGGGACGGGCCTTCGGCACCTGGCTGCGCAAGGAGCCGCCGTCCATGGGGGACCCCGAGATGGACAAGCTGATCGCCCTGGAGATGGGCAAGATCCAGGGGGTGCCGCTGAAGATGGTCACCACCAGCACGGTCACGGAGAGCAAGAAGGGGCGCACCGAAACGACCACGGTGACCATGGAAGTGACCAAACTGGAGAAGGTTCCCGTACCGGAGAGCACCTTCGTGATTCCGGCCAACTACACCGAGACGCAGCTGATGCCGCTCGGCGAGGGCGGCCAGGAGGGAGACGACAACCCCTTCTCCAAGATGTTCGGCGGCAAGAAGAAAGGCTGACAGGGCGAACGCCGAGGGGAGCGTCGCCGCGCCGGCGTGGACGTGGAGGGACCCTCAGGAGCGCCGCCGTTTGGGCGGCTCTCTGCCGTCGCGTGTGGGGCTTCCAGGGGGACGGGAAGCGGGCGGATGCCGAGGTCGGGGGAGCGTCCTGCCCCATATCCCAGCCTCGCCTCGCGTGGCATACTCGAAGCGATGGTCGAGCAACCCCCGTCGCTGCCTGATTGGGAGCGTCTTCTCGCCGCCGAACGCCACCTCCAGTACCTCCTGCCAGGAGCAGTACTGGTGGGCGGAACCGCTGCCGCCCTGCACGCTGGTCATCGGGAGAGCTGGGATGGCGACCATGTCTTGGCGGATTTGAAGGATCGCTTTGATGAGGTGCTTGCTGCCCTGGAGGCGGCGGCGGGATGGAGCACCGAGCGGGTGGCGCGGCCGGTGCTGATTCTGGGAACGATGGACGGGGTGCTGACCGGGATTCGTCAACTTCGTCGCACACGCCCTCTGGAGACCGAGGTTGTAGCTGGGCTCACCGTCCCCTCTTTGGCAGAGATGGCTCGGATCAAGGCCTGGCTGCTCGCCGTCCGAGGTTTCACCCGCGACTACCTGGATCTGGTGGTCCTCCTGGAACGGCTGGGCGAGACCGGTGTACCGGCCGCCTTACGGCCGTTTGATGACATCTACTCCCAGGCTCCCGGCGTCTCGGTGCTTGCCGAAGTGGTAGACCGTCTGGCGAGGGCCTCGCCCGTGGACCGGGCGCGGGTGGAATTGGCCACCTATCGGGGTGTGCGACCCCCCTGGAACGACTGGGAGTACGTTACTGCTGCCGGGCGCCGCTGGGCGGTCGCGCTGGCTCGGCTCGTGCTGGAGCAGAGGGAGGAAGGCTGTGGTTGAGGCGCTGTGGAGTTCGCGGGCGCTCTGGAACCGAGGAACCCTCGACCTGGGCAGTGATGAGACTCTCGCCCAACTCCTCGATCGGGGAGAGATCGAGGCCTGGCGCGAGCTGTTTTACCTGGCTGGCCTGGATGTAGCTCTGCGAGCGCGCCTGCACCGACTCGTCCGCAGCGTACCGGTGTCGTTCCCCTACTTCTGGCTGGCGGCGCTGGCGGCGCTCGGCGAGGAGGTGGATTTTTCGGCTCCGCTTCCCGCCTATCCGCTGGCCGCGACCTTGTGAGCCGGCGCGGACGGCAAGGCCGGCTCCCTCTTCAGCGAAGTGCCACCGCCTTCGTCAGGAGCGAGGGCGGGTGACCCGGCGGGCCGGCCGAGGGAGCTCCTCCACGACGCTGATCACCCCCGTGCGCCGGCAGGTGGTGGCGCCGGCGGTCACGGTGAGCTGCCAGCGATGGGTCCCCGGCGAGGCGAAGGTGTGGGTGACACTCTCGCCGGTCAGCGCGGCGCTGCCGTCCCCTGCCTCCCAGCGCGCCGTGGGTGCCGCGCACCCGGCGGTCTCCACCGTGGCGCGGAAAGGCACCGGGGTGGCGAGGGCGGCGATCTCGGGAACCGTGGCGCTGCAGGCGAGGGCGCACCCCTCGGGGGCGACCGGGATGGCCTGCGCCCGCCACCCCGCGAGGTTGTGGTGATGGAGGAGGAGGACCCCCCGGGAGCCGGTGGCGGCCAGGCGAGCGGTGTCATAGGTGAGAGGAACCGATGCCCCTCGCCTGGCCACCTGCAGGAACCCCTGGGGACCGGCGCCGCCGGTGGGGCGCACGCCAGGTCTGCCGAGGTCGTACTGCAGCCAGGGCGTGGTGACCCCGTCGGCGAGGACGCGGTAGCGGATGGTGGTGCCCGCCGACAGCTGCAGGTCGGCGACCCGAGCGTACAGGACCATCACGTCGGTCAAGAACGGCGCCGTGTCCCGCGCATCGGCGGCGGCGCCGTTGAGCGGCAGGGGAGTGGCGCACTGGCTCGCGGCGTCGGCGCGGCAGAGGCGGGCGAGGAAGACGTCCACCGGGGTGGAGCTGGCATCCTGGGCGCGGGCGGCGTCGGTGGCGGCGAGCTTCCAATCGGCGCGGGAATCGCCGTTGGTGTCGATCTCCACGCTGACCGAGACGAGGAGGGGAGTGGTCCAGGGGGAAGGCAGGGCCACCCCGAAGCCGACGAGTGCCTGGGCGAGGGGACGGTCGGGGTAGTCGGTGACGATCCCCCCCAGCGTTTCCCCGACGCCGGGGGTGCCGAACTGCCACTCCAGGGGGGTCACCAGCGCTTCCGGGTGAGGGCCAGCGCCCAGATCCTGTCCCTCCAGCGTCAGGGACACGGTGCCGGCGCCCGGGGCGGGCGCCAGGGCGCCCTGACGGGCCAGCAGAGTGGCGCGACGCCGGGGAGCGGTGTAGACCGGCAGGCGCACCGGCGGGTTGCCCTGCGCCGAGAAGAGGAGATGCCCCGATTCCTCGGCGAGCCAGGAGCGGGCGCCGCCGGTCTGGGTCGGCGAGAGGTCCTCCCCCCGCTGCCCGCTCATGGTGGAGGCGGTGGCGACGAGGACCACCTCGAGAGTGGCCGAAGAGTTGGCGGGAACGGCCAGGGTTGACACCGAGGGTGCGATCTCGACCCCTGGCTGGTCGACGACGGGGACGTAACTGACGGTGAGGTTCGCGACGGCATCACCCCGGTTGACCACCCGCACCCGGCGGGTCTCCCGATGACGGACCACCACCTCGGGGCTGCCGAAGGACACCCCCACCCGACCCGGCCCGGTGGGGGAGTCAAGGTAGGCCAGGATCTTCCCCTCGGCGGCGGCGGCCACGTCCAGCCGCCCGGCGCCGGTGCGGGCGGCGCCGTGTCGAGGGCCGCTCTGCCCGGGGTTGACCCATACCTCTGGGGTGGCGGTGTTCATCACCAGCGCCTTGAGCTCCTCCACGCTCCAGCTGGGGTGCAGCTGGCGTAGCAGCGCCATGGCCCCCGCCACCTGGGGGGCGGCCATGGAGGTGCCGGAGAGGGAGCGGCCCGCCCAGCCGGAGCGGGCTTCGGGGGCGAAGATGGTGCTCCCCGGCGCCGCCAGGTCGGGCTTGAGGGCCAGGTCGGAGATCCGGGGCCCGCGCGAGGAGGAGGTGGCCATGGTATCGGTGGCGGCAGGGCTGACCAGTCTCACCTGCCCCCGCCGCGTGGCACTCAAGGTGGCGCTGGCCGTCCCGCCGCCCAGGCCGGCCTTGATGCGGTCCCCATCCGCCAGCGAGATCATCATCGACGGAGTGGTGATGCCCTGGGCGTCGGCGTCGCTGGCCCCCATGACGATGGGCTCGCCGGGGGCGTTGTTGACGACGACAACGCCCCGAGCGCCGGCGTTCTGGGCGTTGCGCACCTTGGCGGCGAAGGTGCAGTCGCCGCGGTCGATGAGGGCGATGGCACCGTTGAGGGCGGCCGCGGCGGCACCGCTGAAGGCGCTGCAGCCGCGAGGATTCCCGCTGGGGTAGACGAGGGACCCGGTGCGTGACCCGTCCCGCGCCAGGTTGGGGCCGAAGCCGGCCTCGGTGGCCGGGTAGCGGCCGGCGATGGCGGCGGGGCCGGTGATCTCCACGTCCGACATGAAAGAGGTACTGTCCATGGAGTTGGCGACGCTGATCACCCGGTCAGCCGTCGCCGGGCTACCGGTGATGAAGTGGGTGTCCCCCGAGTTGCCGGCCGAGGCGACGACGATCATCCCCGCCCGGGCGGCGTTCTCGGTGATGGTGGCGTACACCCCCCCGGGAGCGCCGAAGGAGGACCCCAGGGACAGGTTGACCACATCCAGGCGGTCGGAGAAGTTGCCGTCCCGGTTGGGGTCCAGGGCCCACTCGATGGCCGCCGGCGCGTAGCCGGTGGAACCGGTGCAGCCGAACACCTTGAGGGCGAAGATCTGCGCCTGGGGCGCCACCCCCGGCCCGATGGCCAGCGCCTCCAGGTCGGTGCCCGCCCCCCACGGGCCCCCGTAGGTCTCGCCGGTGGCGGTGACGCCGTAGCCGGCGGCAATGCCCGCCACGTGGGTGCCGTGTCCGTTGCAGTCCATGGGGTCGCCGTCGGGGCGGGCGGCGTTGCTGCCATTGTAGTCGTCGCCGACGAAGTCCGACCCGCCCACCACCTTGCCGGTCCAGGGGACGACGTGATCTTCGAAGACGTGCCCGGCGTAGCTGCCGGAGCCGCCGAAGGCCTTGTGCAGGTAGTCGACGCCCGTGTCGATGATGCCGATCCTGACGCCCTGGCCGGTCAGGCTGCTGCCCCAGGCGTGGGGGGCGCCGATGAGGGGCGCGGTGCTCACCAGCCCGGGCTCCAGCCGCGGCAGGGGGTGCACCGCCTTGACTCCGGGGAGGGCCCGCAGGGTCGGTATCTGTGCCTGCTCGACCTGGACGGCGATGCCGTTGAACACCCGCTGCAGGCGAAACAGAGCTGGAACTGGTGGTTGCAGGCGGGAAAGGGAGGCGACGACGCTTTCCTGCCGGGCTTCCAGGGTGGCGATGTGACGGCGAACCTCGGCGGCGCGCTGCGCCTGCACCTCGGGACTCCAGGCGGCGGCGGGGGCGCCGGCGCTCCACACCTCGATGGCGGGTTCGCCCTCCAGCTCGAGCACGACCAGCTCCGGCCAGGCATCACCGCTCTCCCCGCTCGGGGTCGCCGCCAGGGAGGAGGAGGCGATGGCACAGCCGCAGCCGACGAGGACCGCGGGCAGGAATCGGGCACGGGCTTTCATCGGTTCTCTCCCCGCCCACCTCGTGCAAGGGGGCTCGATGGCACGCTAACCGGGATGGGCCCGTGGGGTCAAGGCGCAGCTCCGCGGCGGTGGGCGACTCCACCTGCGCCAAGACGGCCTACAATGCGCACCGGCAGCACTCGGAGGTGGAGCGTGAGGCGTATCGCGTTGAGCGGGTTGTTGGTGGGTTTTCTGGCGCTACCCGCGAGCGGCGAAGTGCTGGGGACGCTGGGGCCGACCGACTACAGCCCCGCCATTCCCACCCTGGAGGCGGTACTGGGGTTCGAGTGGGGGGAGGAGATGACCGATCCCGGGCAGGCGCTGACCTACGCCCGGGCGCTGGCGGCGGCGGCCCCCGAGCGGGCTCGGCTGATCGAGTTCGGGCGTTCGCTGGAAGGGTGGCCGCTCACCCTGCTGGTTGTCAGCTCGGAGGCAAACCTGGCCGGTCTGGAGGAGATCCGCGCCCGGCTGGCAGAGCTGGGCGATGCCCGGCGCACCTCCGCAACCCGGTCGGCGCAGCTCTCCCGACAGCTGCCGGCGGTGGTGTGGTTCGCCTGCTCGGTGCACGGGGACGAACCCTCGGGCACCGACGCCGGGCTGGCGCTGGCCTACCACCTGCTGGCCGCCCGCACCGCCGAGGTGACCGAGGCCCTCGAAAAGGCCATCGTGGTCATCGATGTGATGCAGAACCCCGATGGCCGTGCCCGCTTCGTGACCTCCAATCGGCAAGCTCGGGGCATCGAGCCGGACCCCCACCCCATGGCCGCCGAGCGTATCCAACCCTGGCCCGGGGGGCGGTTCTCCCACGCCCTGTTCGACCTCAACCGGGACTGGATCATCCTCTCCCACCCCGAGTCCGCCGCCCGGGTGACGGCGATGCTGCACTGGCTGCCCCAGGTGGTGGCGGATCTCCACGAAATGGGGGCGGAGCAGGGGTACTTCTTCGCCCCCCCCGCCATCCCCCACAACCCGTTGATTTCAAAGGACCAGGTGGCTCTGTGGGAGGCTTTCGGGCGGGCCAAGGGGGCGGCCTTCGACCGCCGGGGCTGGCGGTTCTGGACGCGGGAGTTGTTCGATGCCTTCTACCCCGGCTACGGGGAGAGCTGGCCACTGTTCACCGGAGCGGTGGGGATGACCTTCGAACAGGGCTCCAGCCGGGGAATCAGGGTGCGGCTGGACGACGGGTCCCTGCTGCCCTACG
>JABRVY010000237.1:0-5270 GCA_039961755.1 Acidobacteriota bacterium
GCCCTCCCCCGCCGCCGCGGCCCACCTGGACGCCCTGGAGGAGAGCCTGCGCTCCCGGCTGCCCGCCGAGGGCCCGGCGCGGCTGGTGGGGGCCATCACCACCGACGGCCGGCACGAGCTGGTCATCTACACCGCCGAAGCCGAGCCGCTGCGTCAGCTGGCCCGCGCCCTGCAGGAGGAGTTTCCCGAGCTGGAGCTGCAGCTCACCTGGATGGAAGACGGGGAGTGGACGGTGTTCCGCCAGTTCGTCCCCGCTCTCCCCTGAGGGGGGCACTCCACCCTGTGCGACCCTCGAGGGGAGGTATCATGCGGGCAGCATTCGCCGGTCTTCCGGCAGCGCCTTAAAAAGGAGAGTCCTGCCATGAGGTACGAGCTCCCCCCGCTCCCGTACCCCGCCGACGCCCTGGAGCCCCACTACGACGCCGCCACGGTGACGTTGCACCACGGCAAGCACCACGCCGCCTACGTCGCCGGCCTCAATGCGGCGCTGGAGAAGCTGGAGGCCGCCCGGGCTTCCAACGATTTCGCCGCCATCAAGCACCTCTCCCGGGAGGTGGCCTTCCACGGCGGCGGCCACCTCCTGCATTCGATCTTCTGGACCAACCTCACCCCCGGCGGCGGCGGTCGCCCTGAGGGTCCCCTGGCGGCGGCCATCGACGCCGCCTTCGGAGGGTTTGCCGCCTTCGACGCCCAGCTGCGCGCCGCCACCGCCGCCGTGGAGGGCTCCGGGTGGGGGGTGCTGGCCGCCGCCCCGACGGGCGAGCTGGCCATCCTCCAGGTGGAGAAACACCAGAATCAGATGGTGCCGGGGTGGACGCCGATCCTGGTGATCGACGTGTGGGAGCACGCCTATTACCTCAAGTATCAGAACCGGCGCGCCGACTTCGTCGCCGCCGTGCTCGACCACCTGGTGAACTGGCGCGACGTGGCAACGCGCCTTGCCGCCGTCGTGCGCCGCTCCTGACACCCGACGGCGGCGCCGGCCAATCGGCCGTATACTGGCGAGCGGACACGGCCCGATGCCCCAAGCCCTCACCGACCTGCCGCTCGAGGAACTGCTCACCTACCTCGCCAACCAGCGGGCCACCGGCACTCTGGTGGTAGAGGTCCCCCACGCCCGCAAGAAGGTGTACCTGCTGGACGGCCTGCTGGCAGGGGTGGCCTCCACCAACCCGCGGGAGCTGTTGGGGCACTTCCTGGTGGGGTGGGGGCTGGTGAGCGAGGAGCAAGTGGCCGAGGCCATGCGCCTGCAGGAGCAGCTGGGCACCCCGTTGGGACGCATCCTGGAGCGCATGGGAGCCATCGATTCGGAGTCCCTCCAGGGGGCACTGGTCGCCCAGGGCGAGGAGGCAGTCCTGGACCTGTTTCTCGCCCCTCGTCTGCAAACCCAGCCCTTTGCCGAGAACATCGTGCCCATCGACCGGCCGCTGGTCCTCCGCCGGCCGCTCCCGCCGCTGGTGCTGGAGGGGTTGCGGCGGCGGGATCGCTACCGCGAGATTCGCGCCGTCATCCCCTCCGATGATGTGACCCTGGAACGCCTGGAGGGACCCCCGCCCGCCACCCTTCACCCCCGAGACCGACTCATCCTGGCTGCCATGGACGGGCGTAGCTCGGTGGAGGAGCTGGCGCTGGCCTGCCACGTGGTGCCGTTTCACGTCCTCGAGCTGGCCTTTCGGGGGCTTCAGGAGGGGTTCGTGGCGGTTCGCCCCGCCGGTGCGCCAAGTCCGGACGCCTCCCGCACCGCCCTGGTGCAGCGCGCCCGCACTGCCCTGGAGCACGGCGATCTGCTGGCCGCCTGGCGGGCGGCCACGACGTTGCAGCGGCACGGAGCCACCGCCGATGCCGCCGCCGTCCTGCGCGAGCTCGATCAGCGGCTGGCGCCCCTGCGGCTTCAGGGCCCCTTCGTGGCCCTCGTCGGGAGAGCGACGCCGGAGATTCCCCCCACCCTCGGTGCCGAGGGGGCATTCGTCCTTTCGCGGGTGAACGGTCGCTGGAGCCTGCGCGAGGTCCAGCGGATCACCCCGCTGGAGGAACTCCACTTCTGGGTGATCGTGGACGCCCTGGTGAAGGCCAACGCGCTGGAGATCCAGCCCCCCGTCAAGGGAATCACCCTGGTCACCGGGTGATGGCCGCGAACCGCTGATATCATTGCGTTCCATGAGCGAGCTGCCTCTCCTCACCCGAGCCCTGGTGGCCGATGACAGTCGCATCACCCGCGCGCTGACCGTGGAGATCCTCAAGGAGTTCGGAGTCGAGGTGCAGGAGGTTTCCGACGGTCGAGAGGCCTTGCGACTGGCCGGCAGGGAGCGCTTCCCGCTGCTGATCCTGGATGGGCTGATGCCGGGTCTCACCGCCTTCGAGGTGGTGGCCCAGCTGCGGGAGAACGAGCCCGACTACAAGCCGGTGATCATCATCCAGACGGCCATGTACAAGAGCCGCAAGTGGGAAAGCGAGGCGCGCGCCAATTTGGGGGTCGCCGAGTACCTGGAGAAGCCGGTGGAGCCGGAAACCCTCATCGAGGCGCTCGGCCGCCACTTCTCCCTGCCCGCCAGCGGCTCCTCGCCGTAGCCAGCTATTCGACGCCGACAACCCCCCCACCGGCCGCCGCGGCCGGCGGCATGGCGAGCAGCCGCATCACACCCAGAAGCCACACGGTCATGGCCAGCACGATGGGCCCGACGAAGATCCCCAGCAGGCCGAACGCCGCGATGCCGCCGAACACGCCGAGGAAGACGCTCAGGGTCGACATCTCCTGGGTTCCCTTCAGCAGCACCGGCCGCAGCAGGTTGTCGGCCACGAAGGAGACCACCACCAACCCCCAGAGGAAGAGAAACACCGCCGCCCCGTGCCGGCCGTCGAACCACGCCCAGGCGGCGCCGGGCAGCCACACCAGCGCCGTGCCGCCGATGGGCAAGAGGGAGAGGATCCCCATGGCGGTGCCGGCCAGCGCCGGCGACGGCAGCCCGGCGATCCACCACCCCACTGCTCCGGTTACCCCCTGCACCAGGGCGCACAGCAGAGAGCCGCGAAAGATCCCCTCCACCATGGAGCGCAGGGAGGTCGCCAGCCCCTCCCGGGCCTCTGCCGTCATGGGCAGCAGGCCGAGGGCGCCGGCGGCCAGCTCGCGACCATCACGAAAGAGGAAGAAGAGGATGAACGTGGCGTTCAGGAAGGTGAGCACCCCGTCGAACGCCGACAGGACCAGCACCCCTCCCAGCTTGGCTGCCACCGCCGACGCCTTGCTGACCACCGAGCCGGCGATCTTTTCAAAATCTTCCGGGGTCACGCCGATTTGCCTCTGCACCGCCTCGAGCGTCTCCGCGATCGCCGGCGCCTTGATGAAATCGCTGAAGGATCGGATGTTCTCCTGCTTCAGGGTAGCCGCGATGGCGGCCCCGGCATCGGCCGCCTGGGCGGCCACCGCCGCCGTGAAGGCGCCCACCGGCAGCAGTACCACCAGCCCGATGGCCAGCACCATCAACCCCGCGGCCAGGGAGCGCTGACGGGGGAGCCGGCGCTCCAGGGCCAGCCACGGTCGCCGGAAGGCCAGCGCCAGGATGATGGCCCACGCAATGGACGCGAGAAACGGCTTCAGAATGCGGAACGACAGCAGCCCGAGAGCCAGCGCCGCCAGGGCGAAGGCGGCCAGGGTGTAGAGGCGAGCGTTGTCGGCGCTACGGTCCGGGAGCACGGCGACCTCCAGCACAGCTGCCCAACTCTAGCCTCCTCCGCCCGGAGGGTCCATCATCCGGTCATCACAGCCTCACGCCTTCACCCGCCGCTTGTCGACGACCGGCTCTGCCGCCTCGGCGGGTGAGCGCACGAAGCGCGCCGCCAGCCGGTCGGCGAAGGTGGTCAGGGTGAGGTAGGTGGCGGGCACGACGAAGAGGGTGAGAGCCGTGGACACCAGCAGGCCGCCGATGACGCTCACCGCCAGGGGGGTCATGAGCTCCCCCCCCTCGGCGGGGTTGAGCGCCAGGGGCAGCATACCGATCACCGTGGTGGTCACCGTCATGGCAATGGGGCGCAGCCGCAGCGGTGCCGCCTCCAGGATGGCGTCCCAGCGGGGCACCGTCCCCCCGCGCCGGCGCAGCTCGATGTACTCCACCAGCAGGATGCCGTTGTTGACGACGATGCCGGCCAGCAGGATCATGCCCAGCATCACCGGCGCCGACATGGGCAGCCCGGTGAGCTTCAGGGCGGCGATCACCCCCACCAGCGCCAGGGGGATGGCGGCCATGATCACCAGCGGGTTGACCAGCGACTCGTACTGCACCGCCATGACCGCGAACACCAGGAACACCGCCAGACCGATGACGGTGAGCAGGACGCGCCGGTTCTCCCGGATCGCCTCCTCCTGGCCCCCGAAGCGCATGTAGTACCCCTCCGGCAGGCGATAGTCCGCCAGCAGCTCGCGGATGGCCTGCATGGCCTCGCCGGTGGACCACACCCCCGGCAGCGCCTGCCCCGTGACCCGCACCAGGCGGTTCTGGTTTTCCCGCTCGATGGTCTGGGGGGAGGCCGCCTCCCGGATGTCGGCCACGTCCCTGAGGCGGATGGGCGCCCCGGAGCGGGGGAAGAGGGGCACCAAGGCGAGGTCCGCCGCCGAGGTCACCAGCGAGCGGTCGAAACGCACCCGCACGTCGTACTCCCGGTCCCCCTCGGTGAGACGCGTGACCACCGAGCCTCCCACCGCCGTGCGCACCGTGCGCCCCACCTCACCCACGTCCAGCCCCAGGTCGGCGGCCCGCACCCGGTCCACCTCCACGCGAATCTCCGGGCTGGTCTGCTGGTATGACGTATCCACGTTGGCCAGGCCCTCCAACTTGGAGAGCTCACGCACCAGCTCGTGGCCGATGCGCTCCAAGGTGGCGAGATCCTCGCCGAACACCTTCACCTCGATGTCCTCGGAGGCGGTCGAGGTGCGCAGGCCGCGAATGCGGGGCGGCGACAGCCGCACCCGGGCGTCCGTCAGCTCGGGCAGCGTCCGCAGCCGCTCCTGTGCCAGCTGAATCCATTCGGTGGCGGACATGGCGCGCTGCCGGCGGGGTTTCAGTTCCACCGTCAGGGAGGCGGAGGTGGGGTTGTAGAAGATCCCCCGCCCCCACGCCGAGCCCCCGGCGGTGGCGAACACCCGCACCACCTCGGGCAGCTCCCGCGCCAGGTTTTCCGCCGCCCGGGCGGCGCGATCGGTGGTCTCCACAGGAGTCTCGGGGGGCATGCGGATCCACACGCGGATGCGACCGTCGTCGATCTGCGGCAAGAACTCG
>JABRVY010000238.1:0-1118 GCA_039961755.1 Acidobacteriota bacterium
ACTGGAACCCCTATCCCGAATCGCCCCGCCCCTACGGCGACAACGCCATCGAGGAGGGGCGCCAGGCGTTCGAGACCTACCGCAACCGGCCCTTCGAGCTGGATCAGCCGGGCGAGACCGGCCGCGGCGGGCGCGAGGCCTCGCCCTACGGCCTGGCGCTGGGCATCAGCTATCCCAAGTGCGACCCCCAGGCCCTGATTGCCGCCGCCCGGCAGGCCATGCCCGCCTGGAGGGATGCCGGCCCCGACACCCGCGCCGGGGTGTGCCTGGAGATCCTGGCGCGGCTGAACGCCCGCAGCCTCGAGATGGCCCACGCGGTCATGCACACCACCGGCCAGGGCCTCATGATGGCCTTCCAGGCGGCCGGCCCCCACGCCCAGGACCGGGGCCTGGAAGCCATCGCCTACGCCTACCGGGAGATGCAGCACGTGCCGGACAAGGCTCTGTGGGAGAAGCCCCAGGGCAAGAACCCGCCCCTCAGGATGGAGAAGACCTTCCGCATCGTGCCCCGGGGTGTGGCCTTGGTGATCGCCTGCTCCACCTTCCCCACCTGGAACGGCTATCCGGGCCTGTTCGCCAGCCTGGTCACGGGCAACCCGGTGATCGTCAAACCTCATCCCACGGTGATCCTGCCCCTGGCCATCGTCGTGGCCGTGGCGCGCCAGACCCTGAAAGAGGCGGGCTTTGACGCCAACCTGGTGACGCTGGCCGTGGATGAACCGGAGGCGCCCATCTCCAAGGACCTGGCCCTCCACCCAGATATCCGCATCATCGACTTCACCGGCGGCCCGGCCTTCGGCAACTGGCTGGAGCAGAACGCCCGCCAGGCGCGGGTATTCACCGAGAAGGCGGGGGTAAACGGCATCCTCATCGACTCCACCGACAACTACCAGGGGATGCTCAACAACCTGGCCTTCACCCTGTCCCTCTACTCGGGCCAGATGTGCACCACGCCCCAGACCTTGTACGTGCCGGCCACCGGCATCGGCACCCCGGAGGGCAAGGTGGCAGTCGACCAGTTCGGCCGGGATCTCGCCGCCGCCCTGGACAAGCTCCTGGCCGACCCCGAGCGCGCCTGCGGCATCCTGGGGGCCATCCAGTCCCAGGCGACCCTGGAG
>JABRVY010000239.1:0-5466 GCA_039961755.1 Acidobacteriota bacterium
GGCTGGGGGAGCGGGTGATGGCGCTGCTGGCCGGGGGCGGCTACGCGGAGGAGGCGGTGGCCCCCGCCGGCTGCGCCCTGCCGATACCCCCGGCGTTCAGCTGGGAGGAGGCGGCGGCCCTGCCCGAGGCGGCCCTGACGGTATTCCTCACCGTCTTCCAGCTGGCCCGGCTGCGGCCGGGGGAGACGCTGCTGGTGCACGGGGGCGGCAGCGGAATAGGCACCATGGCCATCGCCATGGGGCGGGAAGCGGGGGCCGAGGTGGTCGTCACCGCGGGAACCCCGGAAAAGTGCAACCGCTGCCGGGAACTCGGCGCCCGGGAGGCGATCTGCTACCGGGAGGAGGACTTTGCCGAGCGGCTGCGGGACCTCACCGCGGGCCGGGGCATCGATGTCATCCTCGACCCCGTGGGCGCCCCCTACCTGGCCCGCAACCTCGCGGTGCTCGCCCAGGGTGGGCGGCTGGTGCTCATTGCCACCATGGGGGGAGGTGAGGCCACCATCGACTTGCGCACCGTCCTGCGCAAGCACCTGGCCATCATCGGTTCCACCCTGCGTTCCCGGCCCACGGCCGAGAAGGAGGCGCTGGCCGCCGCCTTCCTGGCCTCCTTCGGAGAGGCGCTAGAGGCCGGCCGGCTGCGGCCGGTGATCGACAGCGTCTACCCCCTGGCCGAGGTGGCCGAGGCCCACCGGCGTATGGCCACCTCCGCCCACCTGGGCAAGATCGTGCTGCGGGTGAGCTAGCGGCCGGGCCGTTGCCGCACCGACGAGTCGTACTCACCGGCCCGCAGCCGGGTCAGTGCGGCGTTGCGATCGCGGAAGTAATCGCGGGAAAAGCGCGCCACATACCCGGTGAGCAGCAACAGCGCCGCCAGGTTGGGCAGGGCCATGAAGGCGTTGAAGGTGTCGCCCACGTACCAGACGATGTTGAGGTACCGCCCCTGCAGCAGCGCTCCCACGAACAGCAGGAACAGAAACGCCCAGCGGTAGGCCATGGTCAGCCGCACCCCGAAGAGGTACTTGAAGCACTGCTCGCCGTAGTAGCACCAGGCGAGCAGGGTGGAGTAGCCGAAGAGGAAGGACGCCACCGCCACGATGAAGCCGCCATAGGGGATCACCGAGGAGAACGCCGAGGCCGTCAGAGCAGTGGAGGTGAGGTTGCCCGCCACGGCCCCTCGCCAGGCGTCGGTGAGCTGGTACATGCCGGTGACGACAATGGTGAGGGTGGTGAGAGTGTTGACCACCAGCGTGTCGATGAAGGTCCCGGTCATGGCCAGCAGACCGTTCTTGGCCGGGTCATCGCTCTTGGCAGCGGCCTGGGCGATGGCGGCAGAGCCCAGGCCCGACTCGTTGGAGAGCACCCCGCGCCGCACCCCCAGGCTCACCGCCCGCTGCACCGTGGTCCCCACCAGCGCCCCGGCCACCGCCTGGATCCCGAAGGCGGACTGGACAATGATGCGGAAGGCTTCGGGAACGTGGGTGATGCGGGCCCCGATCACCACCAGAGCGCCGCCGAAGTAGAGCAGGATCATGAAGGGCACCAGGCGCTCCGAGACCTCGGCGATGCGCTTGATGCCGCCGATGACGACGATCCCCACCAGGGCGGTCAATACCACCGCCGAAACCAGGAAAGGCACGCCGAACTGGTCGTGGAAGGCCAGCGCCATGGAGTTGGACTGGGCCATGTTGCCGGTGCCGAACAGGGCGGTCACCATCCCCGCCAGGGCGAAGAAGCCGCCCAGAAACAGACCCACCTTGCTGTTACCGACAGCGTCCCGGGCGTAATACATGGGGCCGCCCAGCATGGTGCCATCCGGCGCCACCCGGCGGAAGCGCACCCCCAAGAAACCCTCTGCGTACTTGGTGGCCATGCCGAAAAAGCCCGACACCCACATCCACAAGGGCGCCCCAGGACCCCCCACCGCAATGGCCGTGGCCACGCCGGCGATGTTGCCGTTGCCCACGGTGGCCGCCAACGCCGTCATCAAGGCGGCGAAGGGGGAGACGTCCCCTTCACCCTCGGCGGCGCGGCTGCGGCGCCCCAGGAGCAGGCCGAGCGACTCGCCCAGGCGGCGCACCTGCAGGCCGCGGGTGGCCACCGTCAGGATGATCCCGGTGCCCACCAGGGCGGCAATCATCCAGTTGCCCCACATGAAGTTGGCTACCGCCGTGGTGACTTCCAGGAGGCTGTCGAGGGCTTCGGTCATGCTCCCTCCAACATTCGTCACACGCCCCGCGGCTGGACGCGCTCAGTCGTGGCAGCCGGGGCCGCGACGGCGGCGCGTCCGTTGACCCGAGGTTTGCCCTCTAGCGGCGATCCGCAGCGCCGGCGCGGGCGATTTCATCGTCAATAACTTCCTTGAACGCCTCGAACGGCTGCGCCCCCATGACCATGCGCCCGTTGACCACGAACGCCGGGGTACCGGTGATCCCGAGCTCCCGCGCCGCCATCATGTCAGCGTTCACCTCGTGCGCCTTCTCGCCCTCGGTGAGGCAGCGGGTGAACCGGTCCACATCGAGCCCCAGGGTGGTGGCCTGGGCGATCAGCTGAGGCTTGGCGAGCTGGTTGGT
Source organism: Acidobacteriota bacterium (assembly GCA_039961755.1). Classification (GTDB taxonomy): domain Bacteria; phylum Acidobacteriota; class Thermoanaerobaculia; order Thermoanaerobaculales; family Thermoanaerobaculaceae; genus CALEVZ01. The sequence continues at coordinate 2,571 of JABRVY010000239.1, forward strand.
GTTGGCAAACATCCAGTCGTGGAGCTCCCAGAACTTGCCCTGGTCAGCGGCGCACAGCGACGCCTCGGCGGCGCCCCGAGCATCCTTGTGCATGTCCAGGGGGAGGTGCTTGAACACCAGGCGAACCTTCTCCCCGTAGACCGCCTTGATCTGCTGCAGGACACTCTGGCTGCGGGCGCAGAAGGGGCACTGGAAGTCGGAGAACTCCACCACCGTCACCGGGGCCTTGGCCGGTCCCCGCGCCGGCTCGTGCCCGGCCAGGCGCACGGTGGCGCGGGGCGGCTCCAGCAGGATGCGCAGCTCCACGCCGGCCAGCAGCTCCTCGCGGTAGGCTGCCTCGCGCTGCTGCAATCGCTGCTGGGTCAAGGCTTCCACCACTCTCGCCTTGGCCTGCGCCTCATCGGGAGGGAGCTGGGAGCGGAAGCGCTGCAGAATCTGCACCACTTCCTCCTCCGACGGTGTTCCCGCCTTCTCGTTCACCTCGCGGTGCAGCAGCTCCTCGACCGAAATACCAGCCTTGGCTGCCGCTTGCTCCAGCTGCCGGCGGAACGCCAGCTCGCGAATCCCTTCGCTCTTGATCTGGTACTCCTGCTGGCGAACCGACAGCAGGCGAGGACCCACCTGCTGCTCCAGGTCGCTGGCGGTGATGGGCTGGCCGGCCAAGGTGGCCACCACGGCGCTGGCCGGGGTGGGTGGGGTGGCCTTCTGGGCGGCCTTCTGTGCACATGCCGTTGCGGCGAAGAGCGAGGCCGCAAACACGAGCGGAATGGAACGCATGACTGGATCTCCCTTGCAGGGCTCGCGGGGCAAGCCGGCGGCAAGTATAGCCGATGGGAGACTCCCTCTGGCACCGGTGGACACCGGGTATATAGTAAGAAGGAAGACGTGGAGCGGCATGCAGTGGATTCTCGCGCGCGAGCCATCGGCATGCGCCTTGGCGGATGTATCCTCATCGCCTCCGCCTGGCTGGGGGGGTGTGCCCGTGCTCCTGAGCCGCTGCGCATCGCCTTCGAAGACGACATTCGCACCCTCGACCCCCACCATCACAACGATGTGGTGGCGTGGTCGCTGCTCGCCAACTTCTTCGACGCGGTGGCGCGCTTTGACCCGGAGATGCGGCTGCAACCGGCGCTGGCGACGCGCTGGGAGTACCCGGCGCCCGAGCGCCTCCGCCTGAGCCTCCGCCCCGGTGTGCGCTTCCACGACGGTTCACCCCTCTCGGCCCGCGACGTGGCGGCGTCGCTGCGGCGGGCGCGAGATGATCCCGCCTCGCGTATCCGCCACCTGCTGGAGGGGGTGCAAGCGGTGGTCGTCCCCGACGAGCTCACGGTGGAGGTGCACACGGCGGGGGGTGTCCCGACCCTGCTCAACCACCTGGCACTGGTGTTCGTGGTCCCGGCCGGGCAGGCATCCCACCCCGAGATCACCGCCCCGGTGGGGAGCGGGCCCTACCGCTTCGTGGGCCGGCGCCGGGACGGGGTGATCGAGGCGCGAGCCTTCGCGGGGTGGCGGGGTCGCCCGCCAATCGACGCGGTGGAGTTCACCTTCGTTCCCGACGATGGCGAGCGCGCCCGCCGGGTCCTGACCGGCGAGGTGGACCTGGCGGTGCGGCTCTCTCCGGCCGCTGCCGAGGCCGTGGCACGTGGTATCGGCCGGCGGGTCATCGCCCAGCCCCGCACCAACGTGCAGCTGCTCGAGCTCAATCCCGACCATGCCAGCGGGCGCACCCGCACCGCCCTCGCCGACCCCCGGGTGCGACGGGCCCTGCTCGCGGCCTGTAACCGGTCCCGCTACGTCAACGTGGCCTTCCGCGGCAACGGCGCGGTGGCCGCCCAGTACGTGCACCCGGTGGTGTTCGGCTTCGATCCCACGGTCGATGAGGTGCCCCACGACCCCCAGCACGCTCTCGAGCTGCTCAGACAGGCGGGGGTGAGGCCGGAGGAGCTGGAGCTGGCGCTGGGCTTCGGCAGCGCCTCGGCGGAGCTGGCGGCGCTGATCGCGGAGGACTTCCGTCTGCTGGGGATCCGCGTCGACCTCCATCAGCTCCCCTTCAAGGTGCTCATCGATCGCCCGGCCACGCCCCATGTCAACGTCCGCCTGTTCGGTCGATCGTGCATCACCGGCGATGCCGCCGAGTTCTTCAACGCCGCCTTCCACTCGCCACGGCCCGACGGCAGCTTCGGCAGCGAGAACTTCACCGGCTACGCCGATGCCTCCACCGACGCCCTGCTGGAGTCGGCGAGCCGGGAAATGGACGCCCACAAGCGTCTGCTCCTGCTGCAGGAGGCCCAGCGGCGGGTGCTGGAGGCGTTGCCCGTGCTGCCCCTCACGCTGTCCTGGACCCAGACGGGGATCCTCGACGGCCTGTTCTTCACCCCCCGCCACGACCAGTGGCTGGACGTGGCCTCTTTCCGCTGGCGCTGACCTCCTCCCGTCCCAGCTCGTCTGTGCTACGGCTCCCGCCCATGAGCCCGGCCCTGAGCTCGGGGACGCCAGGATGCCCTGCACGGTGAGGGCGAGCCGGAAGGTGACGACCGACAAGGCGGCGACGGTGCGGCGGCAGACGAACTGCTCGCGCGCCGGGCTCATGGCGGGGGCGACGAAGCGTGTCATGGCGCCGACCGGACGAGCACCGAGGGGCGACCGCTGTGGCCACCCCTCGTAGTTGCCCAGCTATTCGGTCAACCTGAAGTGGGCCGGCGGGCTCTCGAGCTCGTTACCTGGATGGGACAGTGTAGACCATGAACACGTCAATGGCCTTTCGTCGCCTGGGTTTCGGATGGGCGCGCGCTTCAACCCGAAAACCGCGGTTGGGTTCGTGACGAGAGGCCGGAGACGCCGATGATGGCGGGCGCACGTAGGGGCGAGGGCGCGAGCCGTACTCTCAAGCGTACGG
>JABRVY010000240.1:0-10394 GCA_039961755.1 Acidobacteriota bacterium
CACCTGCACCGGCCCCACCCGCACCGCCACCGTGTCACGCCTCTGGCCGAAGCTCATTTCCCGCCCTCCTGACAGGTGAACAATAGCCGGCCTTGTCTCATGCCTGGTCGTGGGGCAGGGAGCCGCGGTGGGCGCGCAGGTAGGCGAAGGGCGTGGCGAAGAGGAAGTTGGACACCCGCGAGGTGTAGACGTCGGCGGAGCGCTCCACCTGGCGGGCAAACAGGCTCTTGTCGCTGCCCGCCCGCATGACCGTCCCCCAGTAGGGGTTGAGCAGCCGGGCCGAGGCCTGGGCCAGCGGGCCGATGCGCTCATCCAGCTGCTCCCCCTCCGCCCGCAGGGCGGCCAGGCGGCTCTTGAGCTCCTCCACCGACGCCTGCACCGGCGGCCCGTACCCCACCTGGCGGCGCTGCAGCGCCACGCGCAGGGCGCACTGCTGCGCCTCCACCTGTTCCTTGGCGGCCATCAGCTGGGCCAGCTCGCGAGCGAAGGAATCGAAGCTCTCCAGCGCCGCCAGCTCCTCCTCCAGCTCCCGCAACACCAGGGCGGTGCGCCAGCGCAGCACGTCCTTGGAGACGTGCACGTCGGCGAAGATGTGGTCCCCCACATAGAGGATCTCCTCCCCCGACAGCCCCAGGTACTCCTCCACCTGACTGGCGTCCCCCCCCACGTACACCCCAGGGCCGGCGATGCCCAGGGGGCAGGGGCGCAGCAGCCCGGTGGGGTGATCCACCGCCAGCAGCGGCAGGCGATGGGAGAAGAACTCGGGCTTTCGAGAGGAGCAGATCACCAGCTCGAACAGCCCCCGCCAGCTGTCTCCGCCTGGCACGAAGGGGTCGAGGACGAAGCTCATCAGCGCCTCGACGTACTCCCACTCGGAGTTGGTGATGAGCAGCAATCGCTTACCGGCGGCCTTCTGGTCGGTCAGCGCCAGCGCCAGGTCCTCATCCACCTCCACGAAGCGCTGGGGGTCGGCGAGAATTGCCGCCTTCAAGGCCCCCTCCACGTGGGCCTCGTCGATGGCCCGGCGGACCCGCCTGAAGAGATCCTCGTACCCCCGTACCCCCGGCAGGCGGCCGGCGTCGTGGAGCTCCACCAGCTGCGCCCACATGCACCCCTCGGAGAGGGAAAAGAGGGTATTGAGGAAGTACCAGCGGCGCTCCTCCAGGTCAATCAAGGTCCGCGCGTAGGCGCGCCGTTGGGCCTCGAAATCCAGCGGTGCGGTGCCATGAAAAGCCTTCACCACGTACCCGAAACGGTTGGCCTTGACGGTGTTGCCCAGCTCGGTGTCGATCACCAGCCCCCGCGCCGTCAAGGTGGGGTCGAACTGGAGCCCCTCCACCGGCCACCCCAACGCCAGCAGGCGCTGGCGCAGGCTTTCGTAAGCGCGATGCTCCCACTCCTCCACCCGATAGTGGACCAGCGTGTAGTCCATGTCGTAGCCGATCGCCTTGATGGAGCGAAGGTTCAGGGTGCGGTTGGCGAAGATGCGGCGGGCGCGGGGCGCCTGGCTGGCGGTGGTCGGGGTGGCTGCCATCGCCAGGCATGCTAGCGCAGTCGTCCCTTCTCCGCCGCCCATCGGGTACACTTGCGGCCCCCGGGCCCGCTGCCAACAGCGAGCAGGTGGCGGCCGTACACACCACAGACGAGGAGTTGGAAGATGACAGTACCCTACGACGCGGCGCCGCGCGCCGAGCGCGACCCCCGCGACATCAAGCCCGCCGAGATCTTCAAGGAGCTGGCCAGGGGAGTGCTGGGCCAGGAGCGGGCGCTGGAGTTCGTTTCGGTGTCGGTGTACAAGCACGCCACCGGCAAGGTCCCCGGCAACCTCCTCCTGATCGGCAACTCGGGAACGGGGAAGACCACCATCATGAACAACATCCAGCGCCTCTATAACGAGGTGCCGGAGTACCGCGACCTGCGGGCCATGACCATCATCAACGCCAACCTGCTGGTGGACTCGGACCGTATGGAGTTTCGCCCGGACCGCCTGCTGCAGGCGGTGGAGCAGCGAGCCCGCTCGGTGATCGGTCACGATCCCACCGCCGAGGAGCTGCGCGCCGCCATGGAGCGCGCCACCATCTGCGTGGACGAGATCGACAAGATGTCCTCGGTGGTGGCCGGCAAACCCAACCCCATCGGGGTGGTGCTGCAGCAGGGGCTTTTGACCCTCATGGAGGGGGAGAACATCGCCTACCGCACCCACGTGTTGGAGGGGGGGGAAGAGAAGCAACGCACCCTGGACATTTCCACCCGGGGCATGATGTTCATCTGCGGCGGCGCCTTCGAGGGGCTGTACGACCAGGTGTACTACCGGGTCACCAACCCCGGCTCGGGGGAAAAACTTAAGTCCACCGCCATCCGCACCGCCGACGGCCAGGTTCGCATCGAGGCCCGCTTCACCCTGGCCGACTTTTTCAAGATCGACGACCTCTTCGCCTACGGCATGGTGCCCCAGTTCATCGCCCGCTTCGACAACGTGGTCATCTTGAACGACCTCACCATGGAAGTCTTGAAGGAAATCCTCCTCCACTCCTACGACTCGCCCTTCATCCGGTCGCAAAAGTTTTTCGAAATCATGAACATCCACCTCGAGATCGAGGATCTGGCCGCGGCCCTGATCGCCGAACAGGCGGAAAAGCAGACCCGCACCGGCGCCCGGGCGCTCCGCGGCATCTTCGGCAAGATCATCAACCGCATCGAGTTCGATCCCGACGGCTCGAACGCCCTGAAACCCAACGCCGATGGGGGACGAACGCTGACGGTCACCGCGGCCATGGTCCGCCGCGCCCTGGGGCTGTAGCGTCGCCGCAGCGCGTCTTGACTTTTTCGGGTGCAAGGGCGATCTTGGATGTAGCAGTGGGCAGGGGCTCGGTAACTGCAGTACGGGGAACGCCTGGGACCGAAGGTGATGTCGGCCGGGCGAGCAGCGCGAAGGCAACGTTGCAGTAGCCTGAGAAGTTGAAGTGCAGCAGTTCGTGAGCCCTGGATGTAGGACAGGAACCGACAGCAGTAGCGAGGTTGGCGCGGTACCCCTGCCCACTGATCACGAACCCTCCCAGCCGCCCCACGGGCGGCTGTTTTCGTAGCATTCCCGCAACACGAACCCGGAACCGACGGTGACGGTGACCGTGACTGTGTCGGTATCTGTGCCCGTGTCCGTGACCGTGCCCGTGTCCGTGTCCGTGTCCGTGACCGTGCCCGTGTCCGTGTCCGTGACCGTGTCCGTGAGTGTGGCCGTGCCCCGTGTCCGTGACGGTGTCTGGGTCTCCCGGGCGGCGTGCCCCCGTGGTGTTCCCCCCCACAACGTAGGGTACCTGCTCCGAAAATAGAAAAAGCCCGCAATCGATCGGTCGAAATGGTTTTCTCGCCATTTCGAAGGCCGCGTTCACTACAGCCACCCCCCGCAAGCGGCCGGGCGGGAGAGCCTCCTGGGTTCGGCATTTTCATCCCCCGTGGCGACGACGAGTCGTCATGAAAGACTGGTATAGCCTTTTCTGCAATTCGTGCCGAATCCGGCTCGGGGGCGGGCCGACACGTCGGTCCGTACCCGTGTCGGTGGCCGTAGCGGTGACCGTGTCCGTGTCCGTGACCGTGCCAGTGTCGGTGCCGGTGACCCTGGCCGTGGCCGTGGCCGTGTCGGTGCCGGTGTCTCCTGGGCGGCGTGGCCTCGTGGTGTTTGGCTGTGGGGGTAGCGCCCGAGGACGGTCGCTGTCAAGGGCAAGCCGGCCTTCGGCCGGTCGCCTTCGGCGCCCCTTCTGACAACGCCCGCCCCGGGCGCTCTAGGGGTGAGCATGAACACCACTCGGACCACGCCGCCCCCGTCGACCCCGAACCGTTCCCTTACCGCCCACGAACTGGCCCTGGAGGCCGCCGGCACCGCCGTCGCCCTGGCGCTCCAGCTGCCGGCCCCGCTCAGGTCGCTGGGTGATCAGCTCATCCGCTCCGCCTCCTCGGTGCCCGCCAACCTCGCCGAGGGAGCCGGACGGGCAGGGCGCGATCGCCTGCACCACTGGCGCATCGCCTACGCGTCAGCGCGGGAGGCGGACAGCCACCTGCGGCTGCTGCTGGGCGCCGGCGCGGTGGACGCCGCCGCAGCGCAGCGCGCTCTCGACCTCTTCGACCGCGTGCGGGCGCTGACCTGGCGGCTCATTCACCCGCGCCGGTGACCGTGACCGCGTCGGTGGCCGCGACTCCTGCCGTCAGGGGTCAGGCGTTGCCGCCGGCGTCACTCTCGGCCGGGTCCTCCTCCGGCAGCAGCACCGCCCCCCGCTCCGCCTGTTGCAGCAACGCCCGCGCCGTCGCAGCGTCATCGGGTGGCACCGCCAGTACGGTGTCGCTGGCCACCACCCGGTGAATGGGAAAGATGTGCCGCTCGGCGGATATCACGTCCGCCTCGATCCCCTGCTCGGCGAGAAAGCCGCGCGCCAGAAAGGCTTCCTCCGGCGAGGCGAACGCCGCCACCGGGGTCCAAGCCGGACCGTAGACGTCAGGTGGGAGGGAACCCGGCTCGAGGGCCGCCCCGCAGTCGGAGCAGGTGACCACCCCCTCCCGGAACTCGATGCCACACTCCGCACAGTAGGGCATCGGTGCCCCCCCTCTCTAGAACTCGAACACCTCCGTCTCCAGAACGTCCGAGAGCTGGCGCATGACCGCCGCGGTGAGGGCGCTGGACACGCCGGCGACGATGGCGGAGCCCTTGGAGCGGCCGATGAGAAAACCCAGGGCCGCCGCCGCCCCCACCGCCAACAGCGGATGGCGCCGTACGGTTTCCCGCCAGTCCACCTCCCTGGGCACCAGCTTGTCCAGGAGAAAGTCGGCGCTCAGGCGGCGTTGCTCGGCGCCCTCTTCTGCGACGCCCATTTCGTCCTCGAAGTCGTAAAGCTGCTTCTCCTCGGCCTCGGGGGCGGCGGTCTCCTCGGCGTCGTGCATGGCTCTCACGCCTCGCGCCGCCGCACCAGGAAGCCGACGGCAAAACCGACGGCGAGAGCGATGAGAACGGCCTTGCCTGGGTTTCGCCGGATGTACTCCACCACGTCGTCACGCATTTCTTTCACGTCCACCTCTTGCACCTTGGCCTTGACCTTCGCGTACAGCCTCTTCAATTCGGTGACCAGCCTTTCGTACTGACTCTTGGCGGCGGCGTAGGCCTCCTCGACGATTTCCCGGGCGCGCCCGTACAGCTCGCCCATGCGTTCCCGGGCGTGCTCCAGCGCCTCGCGCGCCTCCGCCAGGTACCCCTTGGCCCGTTCGAACGCTTCCGCCGAGTGCACCTTCACCGCCCCGGCCCCCTCTCCCAGCACCTCCTTCGCTTTTTCCATGGCGCTCTCGGCGCGGGCAATCGACCCCTTGGCGGCCTCGGCGACATCATCGATGGCCTCGTGAACAACCCCGGCGGCTCGCTCGATCTTCTCTTCCACGTCGGCGGTTCGCTTGCTTCCGCTCATGGCGACCTTCCTTTCTTCGACACATTCATGGTAGGTCCCCCCGCTGCCGTCCGCAAGGGCAGTGCCCTCGTCCTCTCCCCCTGGCCCTGGGCAGACCAGGCGAAAACCTCGATCCCAGTCCTGTGTGAGGAGCGGCTTCCGAGCTGCGGGCTCGCCATGATGGCAAGTTCCGAGCAGACCGCTGGCGGGCTGGCCTGGGGACCGGCAGGGGCGCTCCTGGCCCGCCCCACGGACGAAGGCGAGAAAAACCGGTCGAACGGATGGGCCGCACTCCCAGGCTCGTACACCGACACGGACGCAGTCACGGGCACGGTCACGGACACGGGCACGGTCACAGCCACAGTCACGGACACAGTCACGGACACGGTCACGGGCACGCGACACCCTGGAGAGCGGGCGCGTCGGCCGAACTCTCTCGACGGGTCGCGGGGGATCGCCCGGGCAGCAGGGTCTACTCGATTCGCAGCCGCCGGTTGCTGCTACGGGGGCAGCAGGCGAAATCGGCCAGGGACGGCGCGGCCGCCGCTGCTAGGGGCCAGCGAAAGCACGTGAATACCGGGCTCCAGGGGCTCCAGAAGGAGCACCTCCTCCCCCTGGGTGGCGAACCCCGCCGGCACGCTTTGCCCGTCCAGGGCGGCCAGGAGGGCGACGCCCCGCGCCGGAGCGGCGTCGAAGGTCACGGCGAGCCCGGCGGCCTTGCGGGCGGCCAGAAAGCCGGCGGTGGCCACTCGCCCCTGCCAGCGCCAGGTCGTGGCCGGCCACTCCTCCCCGGTGAGCTGAGCCAGGGCTCTCTCGCTGGCGGCTGCGGCGGTGACGTCACCTTCGGCCAGGGCCACCGCCCGACGAGAGCGCAGCTCCGGGATGCTGCCCGTCCACAGCATCTGCACCTGCCCCAGCAGGCGCCGAGCCGCCGCGGTCTCCCCCCGGGCCGCCAGCACCCGCGCCTTGAGGATGCAGTACGGCGCCCAGGGCTCGGTGGTGAGCGCCTCGTGGCGGCGCTCGACGGCCTCGGCCAGGGACAGGTCGCCGGCCAGCAGCGCGGCCAGCGCCGCCTGGGGAGCGGGCAGGGGGTCCAGCAGTGACGCCAGGCGCCGCAGCGCCGCCGGGGAGAGACCCGGTTGCTCCCACAGGGCCATCTCCAGCCCCCATTCCAGCCAGCCCTGCAGGGCGCGGGCTCGCCCCCCGTCCACCGGCCCGGGGGGGAGCAACTCCAGAGTCCTCTCCACCAGTCTCACGTGGCGGCGGTCGGGGGCAGCGTCGGCCAGCAGGCCGAGTGCCGCCGTGCGAGCACCGCGGACATCCCCGCCGGCCCGGCGCCGCTCCAGATCATCGAGCGCCGCAGCAAGTTCCCTGGCTTGCGCGGCCCGCAGGCGCGCCACCGCGGCGGCATGTTCCTCCTGGTCCCGCCGTGCGGCGCTGCGTGCCGCCATGGCCTGCCACGCCCAGGTGGTGTCCGGGATGAGGGCAACCGCCTCTTCGGGTGTTGCCGCCACCTCCAGCCAGACCCCCACGGCGCGCTCGAACGTGGCGCGATCCTTCAGGGCCTCCCGCACCAGGGGCAGCAGGGGGGCTCGCTCCCCCGCCGGCAGGGCCGGCCAGATTTCCAGGTAGGCCAGGGCGAGAAACCGCCGGGGCTCCTCCTCCCCGGGGGCCATTTCGGTGGCCAGCTGGAGGGGCCGCTCCCAGGTCTGCCGGTCGGTGAGCAGGCGTCGGTCACCCCGAAGGGACCACTCCACGTAGTACGAGGCGCCGAGGATCATCGCCGCCGTCCAGGCGGCGGGGCGGCGGCGCAGGGTCTCCCCGGCGATCTGCCGTGCCAGTTCGAGCCGCTCGGGCACCAGCGCCACGGCGGTCATGCGCTCCCCCGGCGGCAGCGTCGCAAAGGCCTGGGGGTCCAGCGCTTCGTACAGGAGAGCCCGGGCCACCTGCAGCCGGCCCATCTCCACGTCGGGGTCCCAGAGGATGCGCTGCACCGCCTCGGGCTGCCGGCGATCCAGCTCCACCGCAGCGATCAGGCGGGCCAGCTCCCCCTGGCGTCGCGAGTACTCCATATAGAGGAGAAGTGCGCCCAGCGCCAGGGTGACCGCCAGCGCGGCCACGCCGAAGCGGATCGGGGCGGGCGGTGTCGAACCGTTCCCGCGGCGCTGACCAGTGGCCTCAGGCACAGCGAACGTGGCGCGCATCCACCTCGGCCCGCCGCACCCCGGTGACCAGCTGCAGCAGCAGACGCACCCGCTCCGCGGCTGGCAGGTACGCCGCCACCACCCCCTCGTACCCGGCCAGCGGACCGGCGGTCACCCGCACTCGCATCCCCTTCTCCAGCGGCTTGCGCACCTGGCCGAAGGCCAGATACCCGCGCTCCCCTGCCCGCTGGCGGAGGAGGTCGATAAAGTCATCCTCCACGGCAGCCAGCTTGTCGCCGAAGCGCAGGATGCCGATGGCGCCGTGGCAGTAGTGCACGCCGTTGTAGTGCTGGCTGGCCACGGCGCGGGCGAACACATAGGAGGGAAACAGCGGCACCGGACCCAGCGGCCCCCGCCGGTGGGTGCGCGGCTCCAGCACCCGCGGGCAGTACGCCTCCAGGGCGCGATGCCCCAGGAGTTCCACCACGGCCCGCTCCTGCTTGGGCTTGGTGCGGATCACCAGCCAGTGGGGGTTAGGATCGTCCAGATCGATCAGCATCGCAAGCCTACAACCACCTTCTAGCAGCGGTTCCTTCCCGGGTCAACCGTGGAGCTCCACCACGTCGCGGTCGCGCAGTTCGAAGTCGCGACTCACCCGCTGGCCATCCAGCTTGCCCCCCCACAGGCGGGCAAACGCCAGCTTTTCAGCCAGTTCCCGGTGGACCAGCTCGGCCAGATCGAGCACCGTCGACCCCTCCGGGAGCACGAACGGCGCGGTGCGGTCCGCCGGCTTGCCGGGCGGCTTGGCGTACACCCGCAGGAGCTGGAGTCGTCGCCACACCGCCACCTTGAACGCCTCGAATCCCGCCCGCGTGGCAACACTCACGCTCACCAGAGGAAACTCGCCTCCGTACAGCTCCTCCAGCACCTCCAGGTCCTCGCGGCGGGCGCGGTCCAGCTTGGTGATCACCGCCAGGGTGGGGAGGAAGGTGTCGCGGGGGTCGCCGTCCTCGGGCAGCTCCCCTACCAGCCGCACGCGCACGGCCGCCAGCCTCTCCCGCACCGCCTCCACGTCATCCGGCACCTCGGAAGAGGTGGGGTCGATCACCAGGATCGCCGCGTCAGCGGCAGCCACCACGTTGGGCATCCACGAGTCCAGGTGCTCCCGAGTGACGGGGGGCAGGTCCACCAGCTGAACCTGTACGTCTTCGTACGGCATCATGCCGGGTTGGGGGCGAGTGGTGGTGAAGGGGTACTCGCCAATCGCCGGCTCGGCGCGGGTGAAGGCTCCGAGCAAGGACGACTTTCCCGCGTTGGGCGGCCCCAGGATGACCACCTGGGCCGCGCCCTCCGGCTCCACCTTGACGGTGTAGCCGTGGCGGGCCGAGCGCGTTTCCTCCTCTTGCCGGGCGCGGGCCAGGCGGCGCTTGAGGTCCGCCTGCATCTTCTCGGTCCCCTTGTGCTTGGGGATGGTGGCGAGCATCTCCTCCAGGGCCGCGCGCCGCTCCGCAGCGCTCTTGGCCGCCTTGAAGCGGCTCTCCGCGGCGCGGTACTGGGGGGTGAGGTTGGCCGGCACAACCACGATTGTAGGGGAGGGAAGCGGGGTACCTGGTATAGCCTTGTTGGCGATTTTGGCGGTCTTTTCTGACGCCTTGGCGATGATTAGGTTCCCAGCCGCCCCCTCGACCTCCCCGCGAAGCAGCAGGGCGGATCCAGCATCGCCGCCCTGGCGAGGAAGGACGCGGGGTTGGGGCACATCGACACGCCCCCATCCCGGTCCCCTCACCGGGCAGCCCCCCTGCGGTCTCGGAAAAAATGAGGTACGCGCCGCAGCTCGCGGTCCTTGAGTCGCGCCAGAAGCCTCGCTACCCTCGGCCGGGTGAGGGTTCGCACTGCGGGATGGCTCGAATCGACAAGATAGCTATACCAGGTACCGCCATACTTCTGGCGGGCGGGTACCTGGTCGCGGCCCTGGCGCTGCCCGCCCTCCTCCCAGTGATCGCCGGAGGCGCCGCGCTGGCCGCCTGCGCCCTGGTGCTGACCCGGCGCCGCACAGGCGGGCTCGCTGGGGTCATGCTGGGGATTGCCTCCTGGCTGGCAGTCGGGTTTGCCGGGGCGTGGCTGCTGCGCGCCGCTCCGGTCGCCGGCCTGGGGTGGATTCTTTTGATACTGTTTCTCTTACCACTCCCGTTCATCCCCTGGCTGTACGCCCGCTCCTTCACACTCCCCGCCGGGTCTCACCAGGACGGTGAGCAGTGACCGTCCTGCTTGCCGTGGTGCTGGGCGCCGCGGCCCTGGCCTGGTGGGGAGTGCGGCGCCTGCGCGGCGAGGCGGACTTCTTCGTGGCCGGGCGGCGGGCCGGGGTCTGGCTGGTGGGGGTGGCCGGCACGGCGGCCGCCGTCTCCGCCTTCACCTTCGTGGGCGGTCCGGCGCTGTTCACCGTGGTGGGGGCGGGCTCGCTGTGGATCGTGCTGTCAGCCCCGCTCACCGGCGCGCTGCAGTGCTGGGCGGTGGGCGAGGAGGTGGTGGAGCTCTCCCGGCGCCGGGGGATCCTCACCGTGCCCGAGCTGCTTGGGGCTCGCTTCGACTCGGCGGCGGTGCGGGGGGCGGCGGCGATCGTGGTGCTGGTGGGCTGTATCGCCACCCTGGCGGTGCAGGCGCGGGCCGCGGCCGTGCTGGGGGAGCAGCTCTTGAACGTTCCTGCCACGACCACCGCTCTCGTCACCATGCTGGCCACCGCCGCCTACGCCGCCAGTGGCGGCATGCGCGTCTCCCTCCCCGCGGAGGCCGCCCAGGGGGCGCTCATGGCGGGGGCGGCGGTGCTGCT
>JABRVY010000241.1:0-3841 GCA_039961755.1 Acidobacteriota bacterium
GTAGGGTGCCGACCGGCTGCCGCCGAGGTTACCGGGGGAGGGGAGGTACGGCGGTGAGGATTCTTCTCTCGCGGCGGGAGCGCCTGGCGGGGGTTTTCCTGCTCGCCACGGCGGCGTTGGCGCTGGCCTTCGTGCTGGCCGGGGCGATGCAACGGCGCTGGTTCGAGCCGCGCTGGCGCCTGTCCACGGTGATCCAGCGGGGGGAGGGGCTGCGCCCGGGCTCTCCGGTCCTGCTCTCGGGGATCGACGTGGGGCGCATCGGGACCGTGGAGCTGCGGGAGGACGGGCGAGTGGAGGTGGAGCTGGTGGTTCTGGCGCGCCACGGCCGGCGCCTGGGCGAGGGGACGCGGGTGGTGGTGCGGCGGCTGGCCGGGATCGGCGAGAAACGGCTCCACCTGCAGCCCGCCCCACCCGGGGCGGCGCCCCTGCGGGAGGGCGCCGTGCTCGCGGCCGAGGAGCCGGTGGACCTGCTGGATGCGCTGACCACCATCGATGTGGGCCGGCACCTCCAGACGGTGGACCGCGCCATGGTGAGCGTCGAGGGGCTGCTGGCGCGCCTGAGCGAGCAGCAGGGGGTGGATCGCCTCCTCTCTTCCCTCGACCGCGTACCGGACCTGGTCGAGAAGTTGGACCGTCTGCTCGGCGACCTGCACGCGCCGCTGGTAGGGGTGCTGGGCGAGCCGGCCTTGACCGGCACGTTGCGCGGCGCCGATGCGCTGCTCAACGACCCGGCCACCGTTGCTGCGGTGCACGGCGCCGCGGCGGGGCTGGAGCGGCAGCGGCTGGATCGGCTGCTGGCGCGCAGCGAGGCGGTGCTCGAGAGCCTGGAGGAGGTCCTGGCACCCGGCGGGCACCTGCGGGGAACGCTGGCCGGCGCCGATCGGGTGCTGGCGGACGAACGGCTGGATCGGCTGCTCGTCTCCCTGGAACGGCTGGCCGCCGACGAGCGCTTGCCGCGCCTGCTGGAGGACCTGGCGGTGCTGGCCCGGCAGGGCGCCCGGGTGGGACCAGAGATTCCGGTGCTGGCGCAGGAGCTGCTCACCACCCTGAGGGAGGCGGTCATCGTCCTCAAGGCACTGCAGGCCTCCTGGCCACTGGCGGAGAAGGCGCGCCGGGCGCGGCAGGAGGTGGAGGTGCGGCCGACGCCGACTCGGCCATAGGTGAATCGCCTGCTCCTGCCCCGGGCGGCTTCGCTCGGGACGGCAACTGCGGTACCTTTGGCGGCGAGAAGGGAGGCTGCCCGATGGATCCGAAACAGCGCAGCGTGGTCTTGCTGGTGGTGGGGGCGCTGCTGGTGGTGATCTCCGCCACGGCCGACTTCCTCGGCCTGGGCGGAGCGCCGGGTTTTGGCTGGAAGCAGACGGCAGGGGTGGTGATGGGGGTGGTCCTGCTGGTTGCCGGAAGTGCTTCCCTGCGGCGGGGCGGGGAGTGAGGGCCTGGCAGGAGGGTTGCCCGCTATCTGACCCCCGCCGGGCCGCCGCCAGCGGCGCCGGTGGTGGAGGCAACGCGCCCGCCGGGGATGGTTGAATCTCGCCCGCGGTAAGAATTGACAAAAAGGCTATACCAGGTACCGGGTGGGAACTGCTACCATCGCAGCTCCCGCTGGCCCGGACGAGGTCGGCGGGGCCCAAGGAGAGCTGCCCATGACCCGACGACTGGCGATCCTCTTGACCATCGCGGTTGCCGCCGCAGTTGTGGCCGGACCGCCCGCCGCCGCCTGCACCAACATCCTGGTGAGCAGGGGAGCCTCGGCCGACGGCTCCACCATGATCACCTACGCGGCCGACTCCCACGATCTCTACGGCGAGCTGTACTTCGAGCCCGGGCGAGTGTTCGGTCCCGGCGCCATGCGCGACATCTACGAGTGGGACACCGGCAAGTTCCTGGGGCGCATCCCCCAGGCTCCGGTCACCTATACCCGGGTGGGGAACATCAACGAACACCAGGTGGCCATCGGCGAGACCACCTTCGGCGGCCGCAAGGAGCTCAAGGGACCCGCCGGCATGATCGACTACGGGTCGCTGATGTACATCGCCCTGGAGCGGGCGAAGACGGCCCGCGAGGCCATCAAGGTGATGACCGACCTGGTGGCCGAGTTCGGCTATCACTCCTCCGGCGAGTCGTTCTCCATCTCGGACCCCAACGAGGTGTGGCTGCTGGAGATGGTCGGCAAGGGGGAGGGCGAGAAGGGGGCGGTGTGGGTGGCCCGGCGCGTCCCGGAAGGGTTCATTTCGGCCCACGCCAATCAGGCGCGCATTCGCCAGTTCCCCCTCAACGATCCGCAAAACACCATGTACTCCAAGGATGTCATTTCCTTTGCCCGGCAGAAGGGGTGGTTCGAGGGCAAGGACGAGGAGTTTTCTTTCGCGGATGTCTATGCGCCGCTGGATTTTGGCGGCGCTCGCTTCTGCGAGTCGCGGGTGTGGAGCGTCTTCCGCCGCGCCGCCCCCTCCCTCAACCTCGGCGTGGAGTACGCCGACGGCTACAACCTGGGGATGCGCCTGCCGCTGTGGATCAAGCCCGACGCCAAGCTCTCCGTGGCCGATGTCATGGCGTTGATGCGCGACCACTTCGAGGGCACGCCCCTGGACCTGACCCAGGACGTGGGCGCGGGCCCCTTCGCCTGCCCCTACCGCTGGCGGCCCATGACCTGGGAGGTGGACGGCGGCAAGTACGTGCACGAGCGTGCCATCTCCACCCAGCAGACGGGGTTCTCCTTCGTCACCCAGTCGCGCAGCTGGTTGCCCAACCCCATCGGCGGGATCATCTGGTTCGGCCTGGATGACACCTACTCCACCGTGTACGTCCCCATGTACGCGGGTATCCGCGCCGTGCCCAGGACCTTCGCCGAGGGGGTGGCGTCCATGACCACCTTCTCCTGGGACAGCGCCTTCTGGGTGTTCAACTGGGTGGCCAATTACGCCTACTCCCGCTACAAGGACATGATCGTGGATATCCAGACGGTGCAGCGGGAGCTGGAGGGGCAGTTCCTCGCCGACCAGAAGGCCATCGAGGAGAAGGCGCTGGCCCTCCACCGGCAGGCGCCCGAGCTGGCGCGGGAGTTTCTGACCCAGTACTCGGTGACGGCCGGCGACATGGTCACCGCGCGCTGGCGCAAGCTGGGCGAGGCGCTGCTGGTCAAGTACATGGACGGGAACGTCAAGAACGAGTACGGCAAGCCCACTCACCCGCGCTACCCCGACGACTGGTACCGGCGCATCGTCCGCGAGCGGGGTGACGCCATCAGGCAGGCCCCTTAGGGAGGCGAGGCGACGGTGGACCGTCCTTCCCAGGAGCAACCGCCCGCACCGCTGGTGTGGCGCCAGGCGGCGGTGCTGGGCAGCCTGTGGGCGGCCTCCGAGATCCTCCTGGGCAGCTTCCTGCACAACCTGCGGGTGCCCTTGCGCGGGCACGTCTTGACCGCGATTGCCATCGCCATCCTGGCCGGGGGGTCGCGGCTGTGGCGGCAGCGGGGGGTGGTGTGGCGCGCCGGACTCATCGCCGCCGCCATGAAGTCGGTGTCTCCCTCCGCCGTGCTGCTGGGGCCCATGGTGGCCATCGCCATGGAGGGGTTCCTGTTCGAACTGGGCCTTGCCCTGGCGCGGGGCGGCCTTCGGGGCGCGGTGCTGGCCGGGGCGCTGGCCATGTCGTGGACCTTCGCTCACCAGGTGGGCAGTCTCCTCATCACGTACGGCCTCAATCTTGTGGAGGTGTACACCCGCCTGGTGGCGCTGGCCGAGCAACAGCTGGGGCCGATCCCGCTGGGCGCCTGGGGCCCGCTGACCGCCCTGGCGGTGCTCAACCTGGTGGTGGGGGCGGTGGCCGCTGCCCTGGGGTGGCG
>JABRVY010000242.1:0-2357 GCA_039961755.1 Acidobacteriota bacterium
GGCCTGGCGGGGGCCGCCCTGGTGGCGGCGCGGCTGGCGGGGGCGCCGGCCGAAGCGGATGGGCCATAATGCCCGCCGGGGGGACCCGCCCGTGATCGTCCTTGCCCCGTCGCTGCTGGCCGCGGACTTCCTGCGCCTGGGGGAGGAGGTGCGCGCCGCCGAAGCCGCCGGCGCCCACCGCCTGCACCTGGACATCATGGACGGCCGCTTCGTCCCCAACATCAGCTTCGGCCCCGAGGTGGTGGCGGCGGTGCGGCGGGCCACCGCCCTGCCCCTGGAGGCCCACCTGATGATCGAAGAGCCGGACCGCTACGTGCAGGCCTTCGTGGAGGCCGGGGCCACCACCGTGCAGGTGCACGTGGAGAATACCCCCCACCTGCACCGCACCGTGGAGCTCATCAAGGGGCTGGGGGCCCGCGCCGGGGTGGTGCTCAACCCCGCCACCCCCGCCGAGGCGGTCAGCGAGATCCTGCCCGAGGTGGACATGGTGCTGGCCATGACCGTCAACCCCGGCTTCGGGGGGCAGCGTTTCATCACCGCCACCCTGGGGAAGATCCGCCGCCTGGCGACGCTCATCGCCGCCCACCACCCGACGTGCGAGCTGGAGGTGGACGGGGGGATCGACCCCGACACCGCGCCCCTGGCGGTGGCCGCCGGGGCCCGGGTGCTGGTGGCGGGCACATCCGTGTTTCGGGCCCCGGGGGGAATTGGCGAGGGCCTGGCGGCGCTTGCTCGGGCAGCGGGTCGGGCCGCCGACCCGGCACCGTGAGGGGGAGGCGATGGTTTTGAATTCACTGGACCTCTATGACGTCGAGGAGCTGTACAGCGAAGACGAGCGACTGGTGCGCGACACGGTGCGGGCCTGGGTGAGCGAGCGGGTGATGCCCCACATCGAGGAGTGGGCGTGGGAGGGGCACTTCCCCCGGGAGCTCATCCCCGAGATGGCGGAGCTGGCCCTCTTCGGTTCCACCTTCACCGAGTACGGCCTGCCGGGGCTATCCAACGTGGCCTACGGGCTGGTCATGCAGGAGCTGGAGCGGGGGGACTCGGGGCTGCGCTCCTTCGTGTCGGTGCAGTCCGCCCTGGTGATGTACCCCATCATGACCTGGGGCAGCCAGGAGCAGAAGGACCGCTTCATCCCCCGCCTGGCGCGGGGTGAGATGATCGGCTGCTTCGGCCTCACCGAGCCCGACTTCGGCTCCAACCCCGGCGGCATGCGCACGCGGGCGCGGCGGAGAGGCGACACGTGGGTGCTGAACGGCGCCAAGGCGTGGATCACCAACGGCTCCATCGCCGACGTGGCGATGGTGTGGGCCAAGGACGACGACGGGGTGATCCGGGGCTTTTTGGTAGAGCGGGGCACCCCCGGCTTTTCCACCGTGGAGCACAAGGGCAAGTACTCCCTGCGGGCCTCGGTGACCTCCCAGCTGGTGTTCGAGGACGCCGAGGTGCCCGAGGCCAACCGCCTCCCCCTGGCGGCGGGGCTGAAGTGCCCCCTCTCCTGCCTCACCCAGGCCCGCTACGGCATCTCCTGGGGGGCCCTGGGCTCGGCCCTGGCCACCTTCCACGCCACCCTGGATTACACCAGGGCCCGCCTGCAGTTCGGCGAGCGCCCCATCGCCTCCCATCAGCTGGTGCAGGAGCGACTGGTGTGGATGGCCAACGAGATCACCAAGGGGCAGTTGCTGGTGTGGCGGCTGGGGCGGCTGAAAGACGCCGGGCGGGCCACCTTCGTGCAGGTGTCCCAGGCCAAGCGCAACTCCTGCTGGGTGGCGCGGGAGTGCGCTCGCCTGGCGCGGGAGCTGCACGGCGCCAATGGGGTCGTCAACGAGTACCCGATCATGCGCCACCTCATGAACATCGAGTCGGTGTACACCTACGAGGGCACCCACGACATGCACACCCTGATCCTGGGGGAGCACCTCACCGGAATCCCCGCCTTCATGCCCCCCCGCGACGAGGGGTGATGGCCGACGAGGAAACCGCCATCGCCGCCATCCTGGCGGCGGTGGCGGCGGCCCACCCGGCGGTCAAGATCGGCTCCTACCCCCAGGAGCGGCGCCGGGTGTGGGTCACCGTGGAGGGCGCCGATGGTGAGGCGGTGGCCGAGGCCGCCCGCCAGCTGGCGGAGGAACTGGGAGAGCGCGTCACCACTCCCTGAAGACCGAACCTTGGGCGATCCCTCAAACGCCCCGGTGGCGAGCCTGCTAGCATCCCGCCGGCCGGGGTGCGACCCCGGGGATGGAGGCGGGATGAACCCTCTGCGGCAACTCTTCGAGCAGGGCCAGAGCGTCTGGCTGGACAACCTCACCCGCGGCATGGTCGCCGGGGGGGAACTCAAGCGGCGGGTGCGGGAG
>JABRVY010000243.1:0-2929 GCA_039961755.1 Acidobacteriota bacterium
CGCCTACAAGTTCCACATCGGCTCCCACCACCGCGGCTACCGGGTGGACAAGGCGGACCCCTACGGGGTGTTCCACGAGGTGCCGCCGCGTACCGCGTCGGTGGTCTGGGACCTGGAGTACGCCTGGGGGGACGAGGAGTGGATGCGCACCCGGCGGGACCGCAACCGCTTGGACGCCCCTATGTCCATCTACGAGGTGCACCTAGGCTCGTGGGCGCGGGAGGAGGGGGGACGCTCCCTGAGCTACCGGGAGCTGGCCGACCGCCTGGTGCCCTACGTGGCGGGGCTGGGGTTCACCCACGTGGAGCTGCTGCCGGTGATGGAGCACCCCTTCTTCGGCTCCTGGGGGTACCAGACCACCGGCTACTTCGCCCCCTCGAGCCGCTACGGCACCCCCCAGGATTTCATGTACCTCGTTGACCGCTTTCACCAGGCCGGGATCGGCGTGATCCTCGACTGGGTGCCCTCCCACTTCCCCACCGACGAACACGGGCTGGCCTTCTTCGACGGCACCCACCTCTACGAGCACGCCGACATTCGCAAGGGGTTCCACCCCGACTGGAACTCCTACATCTTCAACTACGGCCGCCACGAGGTGGCGTCGTTCCTGCTCTCCTCGGCCTACCACTGGCTCGACACCTTCCACGCCGACGGCCTGCGGGTGGACGCGGTGGCCTCCATGCTCTACCTGGACTACTCCCGCCAGCCCGGCGAATGGATCCCCAACCGCTACGGCGGCAACGAGAACCTGGAGGCCATCGACTTCCTGCGCCGGCTCAACGCCATGGTCTACGAGCGCTTCCCCGACGTGCAGACGATCGCCGAGGAGTCCACCGCCTGGCCCATGGTGTCCCGCCCCACCTACCTGGGGGGGCTGGGGTTCGGCCTCAAGTGGGACATGGGGTGGATGCACGACACCCTGAAGTACCTGGCGCTCGATCCGGTGCACCGCAAGTACCACCACAACCAGCTCACCTTCCGCATGCTCTACGCCTGGACCGAAAACTACTGCCTGCCCCTCTCCCACGACGAGGTGGTGCACGGCAAGGGCTCCCTGCTCGGCAAGATGGCCGGCGACGACTGGCAAAAGTTCGCCAACCTGCGGGCGCTCTACGCCTACATGTTCACCCAGCCGGGCAAGAAGCTGCTGTTCATGGGGGGGGAGTTCGCCCAGTGGGGGGAGTGGAACCACGATTCGAGCCTGGACTGGGGCGCCCTGCAGTACCCCCCCCACCAGGGGGCGTGGCAGCTGGTGCGCGACCTCAATGGCCTGGTCCGCTCGCTGCCCGCCCTGCACCGGCTGGATTGCCACCCCGCCGGGCACGAGTGGATCGACGCCAACGACTCGGACACCTCGGTGCTCACCTACCTGCGCTGGGATGAGGCCCGCGAGCAGGTGGTGCTGGTCGCCTTGAACTTCACCCCGGTGGTGCGCCACGGCTACCGCATCGGGGTCCCCCGCGCCGGCTTCTGGCGGGAGGTGCTCAACAGCGACGCCGCCGTCTACGGCGGCTCGGGCCTGGGCAACCTGGGGGGGGTGAGGAGCGACGACGTCCCCTGGCACGGGCGGCCCCACTCCCTGTCGGTGCTGCTCCCCCCCCTGGCGGGGGTGATCTTCCTCTGCGAGGGGTAGGCTGGTCCCACCCTGCTACCCTGCGCGGTCGTGAAGGGCGTTCCCCTCGCCGCCGCCTGGCCCCGCCCGGCCGACCTGCGGGAGATGCTCCGCCTGGCGGTGCCGGTGGTGGTGGTGCAGGTGGGGCTGGTGGCCATGGGGACGGTGGACACCATGGTGGTGGGGCGGGTGTCGGCCGACGCCCTGGCCGCCGTCGCTCTCGGTAACCTCTATTTCTTCTCCCTGTGCGCCTTCGGCATGGGAGCACTGCTCGCCATCGACCCGGTGGTGTCGCAGGCGGTGGGGGCGGGGGACGAGGCCGCGGTGCCGGCGGCGGTGCGCACCGGCCTGCTGCTGTCGGTGGTGCTGGCCGTGCCCACCGCCCTGCTGCTGCTCCCGGGCGAGTGGGTGCTGGGCCTGTTGCGGCAACCCGCGGAGGTCATTCCCACCGCCGCCGCCTACGCCCGGGTGTGCGCCCCCGGGGTGCCGGCGTTCTTCGCCTTCTTCATCCTGCGGCAGACGCTGCAGGCGCGCGGGCGGCTCAGGCCGGTGGTGGTGGCGATCCTGGTCACCAACCTGGTGAACTTCCTGCTGGACTGGGTGCTGGTGTTCGGCGTGCCGGGGGCCATCCCGCCCCTTGGGGCGGTGGGCTCGGCGTGGGCCTCCACCGCCTGCCGCTTCCTGCTGGCGGCCTGGCTGGCGGTGGCGCTGGTGCGCGAGGTGCCGGTGTGGCCCGGCGGTCCCGCTGCCCCCAGCTGGCGACCGATGCTGGCGCTGCTGCGCCTGGGCGCCCCCATTGGCGTGCAGTTCCAGCTGGAGTTCGCCGCCTTCGGAGTCATCGCCCTGTTCATGGGAGTGCTGGGCACCGTCGAGATGGCCGCCCACCAGGTGGCGCTGAATCTCGCATCCCTCACCTTCATGGTGCCCCTGGGGGTGTCGGCCGCCGGCGCCGTCAAGGTGGGGCAGGCCATCGGGGCGGGGGACCAGGCCCGCGCCCTGCGTGCCGCCGCCGCGGCGCTGGCCTGCGGGGGAGGGTTCATGGTGGCGAGCGCCCTCGCCATGCTCTCCTTTCCACGGGGGCTGGCTGCGGCGTACACCGACTCCCCCGAGGTAATTGCCCTGGCCGCCGTGCTCATCCCCATCGCCGGGTTCTTCCAGGTGTTCGACGGGGTGCAGGTGGTCTCCACCGGGGTGCTGCGGGGAGCCGCCGACACCTGCGCCCCCATGGTCATCAATATCCTGGGGTTCTGGTTGCTGGGGATACCTACCAGTTTGCTGCTGGGCTTTCGCCTGGGGTGGGGGCCGGCGGGGTTGTGG
>JABRVY010000244.1:0-1087 GCA_039961755.1 Acidobacteriota bacterium
GTGGATGGTGCGGAAGGAAAACCTCCCATCGGCCAGATCGGGGTCAGCGAGCCACGCCGCCATGGCGGCATCGGCGAGCATCGCCGCCACGCTGTCAGCGACGCCCCTGGCCCGGCTCACTTCCTCCCAGGCCGCCTGACCCTCCGCCGGGCTGCGTGCCAGGGCCGCCAACCCCTCGTCGCCGACGCGCTCGTACAGGTAGTGCAGGGCCAGGAGCCACAGGCCGAGGGGGCGATTCCCTTGCAGATCCTCCTGCCCCGAACGGGGTTCTTCGCCCCACAGCAGGCGGGGGCCGGATAACCCGCAGCGATACGGTGCGTAGGCGGCGACGGCTCGCCCCCACGCCGTCTCCGCCCGA
This sequence comes from Acidobacteriota bacterium, assembly GCA_039961755.1. Classification (GTDB taxonomy): domain Bacteria; phylum Acidobacteriota; class Thermoanaerobaculia; order Thermoanaerobaculales; family Thermoanaerobaculaceae; genus CALEVZ01. The sequence goes on from JABRVY010000244.1 coordinate 359, forward strand.
TCGTGGGCGTACAGCAGCAGTTCAGCGTAGGCACTCGCCAGGGTGGAGAGGTTGTCGCGGCGCCGGTTGCCTACAAAGCCCAGGTCGGTGTAGAGGATCTCCCCCTGGTTGGAGTGAAATCCGGAGCGCTGGGCCACCTCGTCGGGCAGCTGGTTGAACCGCCAGAAACGGGGGGCCCCCCCTGCCATGCGGGTGATGAGGACGATGACGGCGCCATTGCCGTCGACGTCCGGAGCCGGTCCGAACACCGCGGTGAGGCAGGGGTGAATGACGGTGTCGAAGGTTGCTACCAGCTCCTCGATGGAGAGGTTCGGCGAGTCGCCCGCCGGGGTGAAACCCTCCTCCCGGTAGACGAGGACGTGGGTGCCGCGGGCCAGCAGGTCCGCGCGCACCCGCACCTCCACCGGATGCCCACCCGGCCCGGGATCGGGACGCCAGAACTCGCGCTCCGGCGAGGTGGCCAACGAGGGAAGAGGGAGCAGCAGCAACACTCCCCACAGCAGCCTGGGCGCCAGGCGCGGGGAGGACGGAAGACGGCCTGACCAGGGCATGGAAAAAGCGTAGCACGACGCTCGCGATGCTAGAATCGCCGGCGCATGAAGCTCCTCATGCTGGCCGTGGTGTGGTACGTGGCGGTGGCCGCTGCCGGCCTGGTCAGCTGGGGGGCGTTGCGGCGCGTCGGCATCGGCGCCGGCGCCAGCTGGGCAGTGGCGCGCCTGGCGGGGTGGG
>JABRVY010000245.1:0-5897 GCA_039961755.1 Acidobacteriota bacterium
GCCTCCCGGGCCCACCCCCCGCCCCTCGTCGCACATGCGCTTGGCGGCCCGGGAGGCCACGTCCCGGGGGGTGAGGTTGCCGTAGGAGGGGTACAGCCGCTCCAGGTAGTAGTCCCGCTCCTCCTCGGGGATGGCGCCGGGGGGGCGGGTGTCCCCGGCCCGGCGGGGCACCCACACCCGGCCGTCGTTGCGCAACGACTCGGACATCAAGGTGAGCTTGGACTGGTACTCCCCCGCCTGGGGGATGGAGGTGGGGTGAATCTGGGTGAAGCAGGGGTTGGCAAAGCCCGCCCCCCGCCGGTGGGCGCGCCAGAGGGCGGTGGCGTTGCACCCCTTGGCGTTGGTGGAGAGGTAGAAGACGTTGGAGTACCCCCCGGTGCACAGCAGTACCGCATCCCCCGACCAGGCCTCGAGGCGGCCGGTGACCAGGTCGCGGGTGATGATCCCCCGCGCCTGGCCCTGCACCACCACCAGGTCCAGCATCTCGGTGCGGGGGTGCATGAGCACCCTCCCCGCCGCCACCTGCCGGGCGAGGGCCGAGTAGGCCCCCAGCAGCAGCTGCTGCCCGGTCTGGCCGCGGGCGTAGAAGGTGCGGGAGACCAGGGCGCCGCCAAAGGAGCGATTGGCCAGGCCACCGCCGTACTCCCGGGCGAATGGCACCCCCTGGGCCACGCACTGGTCGATGATCGCCCCGGAGACCTCGGCCAGCCGGTACACGTTGGCCTCCCGGGCGCGGAAGTCGCCTCCCTTGATGGTCTCGTAGAACAGCCGCCAGACGCTGTCGCCGTCGTTGGCGTAGTTCTTGGCGGCGTTGATGCCCCCCTGGGCGGCGATGGAGTGAGCCCGCCGGGCGGAATCCTGGTAGCAGAAGGTGTGCACGGTGTACCCCAGCTCGGCCAGGGAGGCGGCGGCGGAGGCCCCCGCCAGGCCGGTGCCCACCACGATGAGGGTGCGCCTGGCCTTGTTGGCGGGGGAGAGCAGGGGCAAGGAGTTTTTGTGCCGGGTCCAGCAGGTGTCCAGAGGGCCTGAAGGGATGTGGGCGTCGAGCTTCATGGCCGGCTCCTCCTACCTGACCCACCCCGCCCATACCGCCAGCGGAATGGATACGTTGCCCGCGCCGATGAGCACCGCCACGACGGTGGCGGCGGTGCGGCGCAGGCCATCCCAGCGGGGATGGGACATTCCCAGCGTTTGCGTCAGGCTCCAGGTCCCGTGGAAGAGGTGGAAAGCCAGCAGCACGTTCGCCACGATGTAGGCGATGGCCACGGGGAGTACCCGAAAACCCGCCACCACATTGTGGTACACGTCACGCGGCACAAACTCCGGGTGAACGCTGCCGAAGGTGAGGTGCAGCAGGTGATACACCACGAAGGCGGCAATCACGGGGCCGGTGAGTACCATGGAGCGGGCCGCCACGTCCGCCTCGCGCCAGCGCCGCCGGGCATAGCCCACGGGCCGGGCCCGCCAGTTGCGCCAGGCCAGCCGGGCGGCGAAGGCGATGTGCACCCCGACGGAAAACAGCAGGATCAGCCGGGCGGCCCACACTGGCCCCGGGTTGGCGTGGAGTAAGGCCGCGTAGCCGTTGAGGGCCTCCGGTCCGCGGTAGATCTGCAGGTTTCCCGCCAGGTGGCCGATGACGAAGAGCAGCAGGACAATGCCGGTGACCGCCAGAAGCAACTTGTGCGCAACGGTGGTGTGCAGCAGTTTCACCTCGCGGGACATGGAACGCTCCGGGTCATGGCGTCGGTCAACCTCCTCAGTGGGCGGCCCAGCGCCGCCTCGATGTTGCCGGGGGGTGAGTCAATGGTACTCCCTCTCGGGTTTGCCAGGCCACCCCCGGAGCCCATACTGCTATGCTGATGATGTGCAAGCTCTGAAGGGCGATTTGATCACCGCTCTGCCGGCGCTGGCCGGCGTGCCGGCGGCGCGACTGAGCCGGGTCCTGGCGGAGGTGCGCCCGCTGTCGGTGGGCGCCGGGCGCTACCTCTTCCGCGCCGGCGATCCGTGCCAGGGGTTTGCGGCGCTGGGGCAGGGCACGGTGCGGGTCAGCGTGACCGCTGCCAGCGGGCGCGAGATCGTGCTTTACCGTGTCCGGCCGCGAGACCTGTGCGCCATCACCATGAGCTGCCTGCTGGGCGAGGTCCCTTACCCGGCGGACGGCATGGCGGAGGACGAGGTGCAGGCGTTTCTCATCCCTCGACCTCTGTTTGCCGAGCTATACGACGAGCTGTCCAGTTTCCGGGCCGCGTGCCACCGGCAGTTCGCCACTCGCCTGACCGAGGTGATGGCACTGCTGGCCCAGGTAGCCTTTGGCACGACCGCCCAGCGTCTGGCATCTCTGCTGAGCCAGCGTGCGCCCCGCGTGGAAGCCACTCACGAAGACCTGGCCACCGAGTTAGGCACCAGCCGGGAGGTGGTCACGCGGGCCCTCAAGCATCTGGAGCAGCGAGGGCTGGTGCACACCCACCGCGGCTGGGTGGAGGTGGTGGATGCGCCGGCTCTGGAGCGCCTGGCCTCCGGGGCTTGGTGACCAAAGTCACTGACGGCCTTCTCCTAGTGCGGCGAAATGAGACCAGGTCTAGGAAAGGAGGGCGGCCATGACCGCAAACGTTGGTGGCGTTGACCGAGTTGTTCGCGCCGTGGCCGGGATCGCCATTCTGGGGGCTGGCCTGTACTTCAAGAGCTGGTGGGGATTGGTGGGCCTGGTGCCGCTGGGGACGGCGGTGTTTCGTATCTGCCCGGCCTATCTGCCGTTCGGTCTGAGTACGTGCAAGATCAAATAGAACTGTCGCTTGCGACACGGAAGAAAGATCCGTACGGCGCTTGGGGGGGTCATGAAATCGCTACTTACATCGTTGGTGGCTTTGTGTGTAGGGGCCGCCTCTGGCTTCGGACAGACCTACTCGTTCTCCCTGCAGGGAGACCGTGAGGTGGGTGCACCGGGCGACTTGGACGGGTGGGGGCACGCCGTCGTCACCCTGGATGCCGGCAGGGTCTACTATTTCCTGTGGCTCAAAGACATCGCTACGCCGACGGCGGCGCACATCCACGCCGGCCGGGCGGGGGTCAACGGCCCGGTGCGGGTCGACTTCACGCCCAGTTTCACCAATCCGGGGGGCGGGGTCTTCCAGGCCATGGGGTCGGTGGCGGTGGATGCTCAGGTGCTCTCGGCCATCGTCGGCGATCCGGCAGCGTTTTACGTCAATGTGCACAACGGGGAGCTGCCGGCGGGAGCACTGCGGGGGCAGCTTCTGGGTGAGGGGGCGGCGGCCCGAGCCATCGCCACCGACTTGCGGGGAGCCCGAGAGGTCCCGACGCCCGGTGATGGGGATGGACTGGGCCACGCCACTGTGCTGCGCGACGGCTCTAATCTGGTGTACTACCTGTGGGCCAGGAACATAGCTCCCCCAACGGCGGCCCACATCCATGCTGGCGCCGCCGGAACCAACGGGCCGGTGGTCATTGGCTTTTCCGGCCTGGCGTGGACGGATGCGCAGGCGGCGGGGACGGTGAGCGCCGATGGGGGACAGCTGGAGGCCATCTGGCGCACGCCGGAGGAGTTTTACGTCAACATCCACAACGCCGATTTCCCTGCCGGTGCCGTGCGGGGACAGCTGGGGCCCACCGAGACCACCCTGTACCTGCCGGTGGTGGCCCGCAACCCTGGCCAGGGGAGCAGCGTGTTCGTCACCGACCTGCGTCTGCTCAACCTGGCAGACACGGACGCCGAGGTGTTCGTCGCCTGGTTTCCCAAGGGCCCGGCCGGTGCCCAGGGACCGGCGGCGGTCACTCGAGTGGCGGTGGCGGCGGCGGGGGAGGCGGTGATCAACGATGTGGTGGGGACTCTCTTCCAGGCCAACGACCGTGGCGCCCTGGCGATTTCCTCTGCGGCGCCGCTGCGCGCCGCCGCGCGCACCTTCAACGACCAGCGTGCCGCCGGCAGCGGAACCTACGGGCAGTTTGTGCAGGGCCTCGGTCGCGAGCAGGCGCACCGCGCCGGGGCGCTGCTGCTGAGTTCCCACCGCCCCAGGGGCGACGGCCGGGACTTTCGTCTCAACGCCGGCTACTTCAACCCCAACCCCTTCCCGGTGCAGGTGACCTTCAACGTGCGAACCCCCGACGGCAGGGCGGTAGCCCCCCCAGGGGAGCGAACTCTGGGGCCCTGGGCCAACGATCTGGGGGCGTACCACGCCATCATTCCTGGCATTCCCTCGGCGGCGCAGGCCCAGCCGGCGTTCTTCATCGCCTATACCGCCTCGGCTCCTGTGTTTATCTACCAATCGGTGGTGGACAACCTCACCGACGACGGCTTGCACGAGCCGGCCCAGCCCATCCCCGCGGCCCTGGTGAGCCGCCCGAACCAGCCTCCCAACGGGGTGATCACCTCCCCGGCGGGGAATGTGACCATCACGGCCGGACAGTCGGTGACCTTTGCCGGACAGGCAACCGACCCGGACGGGGACCCGGTCAGCGTGCTGTGGAGCTTCGGCGACGCGCGAACCTCCACGCAGCTCAATCCGGGCTCTGTCACCTACCCCGCGGTGGGCACGTTCACCGTGACGTTGACCGCTACGGACAGCAGGGGGTTGGCCGACCCCACCCCGGATAGCCGCACCATTACCGTCACCGCCCCGGCGAACCGGCCGCCCGACGGGGTGATCACCTCCCCGGCCGAGAACGTGAGTATCACCGCGGGGCAGTCGGTGACCTTTGCCGGGCAGGCGACCGACCCGGATGGGGACCCCGTGACCGTGCTCTGGAGCTTCGGTGACGGGGTAACGTCCACCCAACTCAATCCGGGACCTCACACCTACGTGACACCGGGCACCTACTCGGTCACCTTCACCGCCACCGATAGCAAGGGGTTGGCCGATCCCACCCCCGACACCCGCACCATCACCGTCAACCCTGCCCCGACGGCCACCCTGTCGCGGGTCCAGAACGAGATCTTCGATCGCTTCTGCATCGGCTGCCATCCTCCCAACGCCGGGCTGGACCTGGTGCGGGGCAACAGCCACGGGAACCTGGTGAACGTGCCGTCCAGCCAACAGCCGGCAGTGCTGCTGGTCAAGCCGGGGGATCCGGATAACTCATACCTGTATCGAAAGATCGTCGGCGGTCCGGGGATCAGCGGCAGCCGTATGCCCCAGGGAGGGCCGTTCCTTTCCACCGAGAGGACGCAACTGCTGCGCGACTGGATTCTCGCCGGGGCACCCAATAACTGATATGGCCAGTCGTCCTCGGTGGACAGCGATGATCGGCCTTTTAGGGGTACTGGTGGCCTGCGGCGACCGCAAGCCGCTGGCCACCGGCCCGGAAGATCCCCGTCCCGACCCCGAGGCCACCTTCACCCGCGTGCAGGGGGTGGTCTTCACGCCCACCTGCGCGTTTTCGGGCTGCCATGGCGGTTCAGCGCCGGCGGCCGGGTTGGATCTGTCGGTGGCCGTGGCCTTTTCCAACGTGGTGGGTGTGCCTTCCACGCAGCGGCCGGGGATGGCCAGAGTCACTCCGGGGGACCCCGTGCGCTCGTACCTGGTCAAGAAAATGCGGGGCGACCCCGACATCTCCGGGGGGCGCATGCCGCTGGGGGGGCCATTCGTGGAGGCTCATGTGCGACTGGTGAGCGACTGGGTGCGGCGAGGGGCACCGCGGGATTGAGGGGGAAGCCATGGCTTGGCCAACCGGAGTTCGGGTGGTAGTGGGGCTGCTGCTCGCGGCCGTGGTAGCGCCGGTGTGGGGGCAAAACCGCCTGGTGAACTTTCCCACCCATCTGACGGTCGGGCGCGGCACCTTGCAGGTTGTGTTCACGCATCGCTTTAGCCAGACGGTGGGGGACGGGGGGGCGGAGGAGCTATTTGGCCTCGACTCCGCCGCCGACGTGGGGATCGGTCTCGATC
>JABRVY010000246.1:0-1310 GCA_039961755.1 Acidobacteriota bacterium
GTCGGCGAACCAGCGCAGGGCGGTGGGTGGCGTCCCCGCCCTGGCCCGGCTCCCTCCCCCTCCGGCGGGGCGCCGGGCGGCGCGGCCGGGACAGGGGGGGAGGAGGACAGGAACGGCCAGAGGTGAGCCCGGGGGTTGGCCCCCCTCAAGGGGCGGCGTGACGGAGAAATTCCTCCGGGGTGAGCGCCGGGGGAGCGATCTTCCCCGCGAAGTGGCGGGCGTCCCAACTCACGAAGGCCTCGGCGTGCGGCGCCCAGGCGTCCACCGCGTGGGCCACCAGGGCATCTCCGAAGCTCATGCGCCGGGAAAGATAGGCCAGGAGCTGCAGAGGCGAGGCGGGGACGAGCCCCACCGGCAGGACGGGGGGAAGCACGGTGACGGCAAAGCGCCTGGCGAAGTGGGCGTAGAGGGAGCGCAGCTGCCGAGCATTGAGGTTGAAGGAAAGGATGCCGCACGTCTCCAGCACGTTCACCGTGCCGGTCACCCCGCTCCCCCGCTCCTGGAGCAGCTGGAGGAAGCGCTCATTGGCCTCGGCGTTGGGGTCGCGCGGGTAGCGCAGGGCCAGCACGAAGACGTTGGTGTCGACGAAGATCATGGGCGGCGGCGGGTGCGGGCCATGGCTTCCGCCAGGGAGGAGAACGGCGGCGCGGTGGCGGCCAGGGTGGCCTCGATCTCCTGCCAGGCGACCTCGTAGGGCGGGACCTCGTCGTCGCCGGGGGGCTCGGCGGCCGGCACCATCACCGCCACCACCTTGCCCCGGCGGGTCAGCAGCACCCGCTCCCCCCGGGCAATGGCCGCAAAGGCTTCACCACTGCGGTTTTTCAACTCCCTGGCGGTCATGGTGCGCATGGACATGGTAGCCACTCCAGAGCTCAAAGTAGTCCTTTGCTGTCCGGAAGGTCAAGTCGCGGTCCCGCGGAGCCAGCCCCCAACCCCGGCGAAGCAGGGTCCGCCACTTTCCTGTTACGTCATGATAGTGTGGGTGATCATGGGCGCGCTGGGCTTGTGTCTTCCGGCGATCGCTGCGGCGGTGGCGGTGACGGTGCGGGTGGAGGTGCCGCCGGAGTTCCACCAGCGGCCGGCGGAGGTGGAGCTGGTGGTGACCCCGGTGGCCGGGGCGGAGACCTCCACCCGGTAGGTGAACCCGGGCCGCAGCCTCCCCTCCCACGGGGAGGCCCCCGCCAGCAGGCGGCGGACCGCCGGGGGGAACTCCCCCGCCCCGGCCACCGGGGTCACCACCAGCTCCACCTCCGCCGGCCGCTGGTGGAACTCCGGCGGCACCTCCACCCGCACCGTCACCGCCACCGCCG
>JABRVY010000247.1:0-1208 GCA_039961755.1 Acidobacteriota bacterium
GGCCGGGGAGCTGCTGGCGCTCCTGCCGCCGGAGCTGCCCCAGTGGGGGGCGGAGGCGGCCACCCTGCACGCCTTGCGCCACGAGCCGGAAATGCGCAACCTGGAGCGGGTGGTGCTGCTGGCCTCCGACACCGCCGAGGGACGAAGCGTCGTTCAGGTGCTGGAGAGCGCGCTGGGCGGGTGGGAGCGCCTGCCGGTGTCCACTCGGGTGATCGCTGACCTGGACCACGCCTCCCCTGCCCGCTTCAAGGTGGAGGGGCTGCGCAACCTGGTCTCCGCCCTGGCGCAGGTCACCCGCGAGGTGCGCCCTCACCAGCCGGTATTCGTGGTTTCCGGGGGATTCAAGGCCCAGGTGGCCCTCACCACGGTGGTGGGCCAGGCACTCGGGGTGCCCGTGGCCTACCGCTTCGAGCTCTTCCCCGACACCATGTGGCTGCCCCCCCTGCCGGTGCGCCTGGACATGGGGGTGGTGGCCCCGGTGGCGGATCTGCTGCGGCACGGGACCTTTACGGAAGAGCAGCTGCGGCAGCGCCTGGGCTCCCCCCTCACCGAGGCCAACCCGTCCTGGGCCGCGGTGCGGGCCCTGCTCACCCCCCATACCGGGCCGGCGGGCCAGCCGCTATGGGGCCTGTCCCCCATGGGGCAACTGGTGATCGAGATGCTTCCCGCCCAGGAGTAGGTCACCCGGCGCCGCTGGGGTTGCAGCGAAGAGAGAGCCAGTTCATCGCCTCGTAAAGCTGGCGGCGAGGCCAACACTGTTACCCCCCGGCCTCCGGGGCGGGGTGCTCGACCCCGAACTCCACCTGGCCGAAGCCGTGGGTGGTGAGCTTGCCGAGGCCGAGGAGGGAGGCCACCCGCAGGTAGTCGACGGCGACCGCCCACTCGCCCTCGTAGCTGGCCCACCCCACCAGGCCCCCCAGAGTGAGGGTGGCCTGCTGCCGGGCCGAGCGGCGGGTGTGGTCTTCCCACCGCACCTCCGACCGGAAGGCCTCCACCCGCACCTCCGGCGGCCGGGGTGGCGGGGGTGGCCACCCCCAGGAGAGGGCGGCCAGCCTCCAGCGCCGGGCCGCGGCCCGCAGCAGCGCGGCGAAGTCGGGGGCTCCGTGCTGGGGCGAGCCGTCGCGGATGAGGCGCAAGGGGGAGCGGAAGTGCACCACCAGGGGGTGGCGGGTCGCCCCCTCCGCCGGGCTCCAGCCCCGCACCAGGGC
>JABRVY010000248.1:0-20544 GCA_039961755.1 Acidobacteriota bacterium
TCGCACGACACGGGGGCGACATTAGCACCTTATTCGTCTTTTCACAACATCAGAGCCGGGGGGCGCGCGGCCCCCCGGCTCTGATGTTGTGAAAAGACGAATAAGGTGCTAATGTCGCCCCCGTGTCGTGCGACGATGCGAGTCGTCGCGTCCGAAGCGAGGGGGACGGGGGGCGTGGACATCTGCACGAACGGCTGGCACAGCCCACGGCGGTGCGGCGTCGCTACTGCCGGGCCCTACCTGGGGTGCAGGCCCTCTTCCTTCCCTCACTCCTCACCGACCAACGAGATGTGCCGCCCCTGGGGCGGAGTCGCCGCCGCGGAGCTGGCGCGGGCGGGCTGTGTCAGGGCGAACTGAGAGGGAGGATTGACGATGGCTCAGGTGATCACCCACGACGTCCTCATCCTGGGGGCGGGTCTGGCGGGTCTGCGCGCCGCGGTGGAGATCTCGCGCAAGAGCGGTGGCAAGATCGACATCGGCATCGTGTCCAAGGTGCAGCTCATGCGCGCCCACTCGGTGTGCGCCGAGGGTGGCACGGCGGCAGTGTTGCGGCCGGAGGAGGGTGACTCCTTCGAGCTGCACGCCTGGGACACGGTGAAGGGCTCCGACTTTCTCGCCGACCAGGACGTGGTGCACCGATTCGTGCGGCAGATGCCAGAGGAAATTCTGCTGCTGGACCACTGGGGCATCCCCTGGACGCGGGACGAGCACGGGCGCATTTCCCAGCGCCCCTTCGGCGGGCACTCCTACCCGCGCGCCACCCTGGCGGCCGACAAGACCGGCTTTTTCGAGATGCAGACGTTGTACGACCAATTGCTGCGGTACCGCAATTTTTCCCGCTACGACGAGCTGTTCGTCACCGATATCCTGGTCGCCGAGAACCGCTTTGCCGGCCTGGTGGGAATTCACGCCCCCTCGGGGGAGACCGTGGTGCTGCGCGGCAAGGCGCTGCTCATCGCCTCGGGCGGGGCTGGCACCCTGTACGGGTTCACCACCTACTCCCAGACAGTCACCGGCGACGGCATGGCCATGGCCTACCGCGCCGGCCTGCCGCTGGAGGACATGGAGTTCCTGCAGTTCCACCCGACCGGGCTGGTGCCCTCGGGCATCCTCATGACCGAGGGGTGCCGGGGTGAGGGCGGCTACCTCAAAGACAACGCCGGCCAACGCTTCATGGACAAGTACGCGCCCAAGCTCATGGAGCTGGCCCCCCGCGACATGGTGTCGCGGGCGGAGATGACGGAGATCCTGGAGGGGCGAGGCTTCCAGCGGGAGGATGGCCTTCACTACCTGCACCTGGACCTCACCCACCTGGGTGCCGAGCGCATCAACACCCGCCTGCCCCTGATCCGCGAGGTGTGCATCAAGTTCCTGGGGATCGATCCCATCACCCACCCCATTCCCATTCGCCCGGTGGCGCACTACTCCATGGGCGGGGTGGAGACGGACATCAACGGCAAGACGCGGGTAGAGGGAATCTGGGCCGCCGGCGAGGCCGCCTGCGTGTCCCTGCACGGTGCCAACCGCCTGGGCTCCAACTCCACCGCCGAGTGCCTGGTGTGGGGGGGGATTACCGGCGCCGAGATCGTCGCGGCCATGCCCAAGCTCAAGGATCGCGCCCCGATCCCCGAGGGCATGGTGAAGGCCGCCCAGGAGCACGTGGCGGAGCTCAAGGGGCGCCGGGGGAGCGAGAACATCTACGAGCTCCGCCGACAGCTGCGCGCCACCATGGACCACAACGTCGGAGTCTTCCGTACCGGCGAAGGGCTCGCCAAGGCGCTGGAGACCGTCAAGGCGATTCGGGAGCGCGCCCGCCAGGCCCCGGTGGTGGATCAGGGCCAGACGTACAACTCCAACCTGTTCCACGCTCTGGAGCTGGAGAACCTGATCGACCTCGCCGAGGTGCTGGTGAGCGGGGCGCTGGCGCGGCAGGAATCCCGCGGCGGCCATGCCCGGCGGGATTTCCCCACCCGTGACGATGACAACTGGCTCAAACACACCCTCGCCTTCAAGACCGAGCGGGGCCCACGCCTGGAATACAAGCCGGTCACCATCACCACATGGAAGCCGGTGGAACGGAAGTACTGAGGAAGGGGGGAGCGAGCATGCTCACTGCCAAGGGATACCCGAATCGCCTGGGGGTATGGGGGTGGCTGGGAGGTGGGCGCTGGGGGATGGAGCGCTACCTCTACACCCTGCACCGCCTCACCGGGCTGGGGCTGATCTTCTATTTCCTGCTGCACATCCTGGTCACCTCCGCGCGCGCCTTCGGCGAGGCAGCGTGGGTGGCCTCCATGGGAAGGGTCACCGGGCCGCTCTTCACCGTGGGTGAGTACCTGGTGTTCCTGGCCTTCGCCTTTCACGCCGCCAACGGTCTGCGCCTGGCGTTCATCGAGCTGGGTTGGGGGGTGGGCAAGCCCTTCGAGCCGGTCTACCCCTACAAGACCTCGGTGGACTTCCAGCGTCCGCTGGCGATCGTGGCGCTGCTGCTGGCCGCCCTGCTGGCTGCGGCGGGTACCCTGGATTTCTTCGTCCTGCACAAGGGGGTGACGCCATGATCCGCGACGCCAAGCTGTGGACCTGGCACGTGCTCGCTGGCCTGGTCATCTTCGTCTTTCTGGGGCTGCACATGCTCATCATGCACCTGGACGACGTGGTCAGGATCGCCTCCCTGAACCCGGCCGGCGGCCATCCCATCGACTGGGCCAACGTGGTGGCGCGGGGCAAGATGATCTTTTTCCCCATCACCTACACGGTGCTGCTGGGGGCGGCGCTCTTCCACGGCCTGTATGGGCTCAAGAACATCCTCTTCGAGCTCAACCTGGGTGACGGGGTCAAGCGTGCGACGGCCGTGGTTCTGGCCCTCCTGGGCCTGGGACTGTTCGTCTACGGCACCTGGGCGGCGTTCGCCAGCCTGGCGCTGGCACGGTCACTGTAAAGGGGGGGGCGATGGACTTTGCCAATGTCAAGGAGGTCACCTACCGCGTCCGCCGCTTCGATCCTGACAAGGACACGGCGCCCCACTGGGAGGAGTACCGCATCCCCTACGCCCCCGGCATGACGGTGCTGGATGGCCTGTGGCTGGTCAAGGAGCTCCACGCTCCGACTCTGGCGTGGCGCTCGTCGTGCCGCATGGGGGTGTGCGGCTCCTGCGGCATGCTCATCAACGGCTCGCCCCGCCTGGGTTGCAACACCCAGATTTCCGAGCTCGCCAGCACCACCGTGGCCGTGGGTCCACTGCCCAATTTCAACATCATCAAGGATCTGGTCCCAGACCTCATGCCCATGCTGGAGACTCACCGGCAGCTTCTCCCCTTCATCGTGCGCGACGACCACGAGGAGATGGAAAAGCCTTCCGGCGAGTTTTGGCAGTCGCCGGAGGAACTGGAGCACTACTTGCAGTTTTCCTACTGCATCAAGTGCGGGTGCTGCATGGCCGCCTGCCCCACCTACGCCACCGACCCGGTGTACTCCGGACCCATGCCCCTGGCCCAGGCCCACCGCTACAACTCCGACTCCCGGGACAACGGTTTCGCCCACCGGCGCCAGGTGCTGGAGGGGGAGCGTGGTCCCTGGCGCTGCCACTTCGCCGGGGAGTGCTCCCGGGTGTGCCCCAAGGGAGTCGATCCGGCCAAGGCCATTCAGCTCATGAAGCGGGAGCTGGTGGTCGACTACTTCAAGCTGCGTGAGCAACGGTGTCCCGCCAGGCTGGCGGAGACCCCGAAGGGAGTGGTGCGGCGCGAGGGCATCCCGGAAGCCCCCGCTCCGACCGTGGGGTGACACAGACGGCCGCACCGCGACAGACAAAGGAGGGAGGAGCACAATGCTGAAGAAGATCGGATTGATTGGCGGCGGCTACATCGGTGGAGTGCTGGCGCAGGAGATCGCCCAGCGCGCCCTGGCGCGGGAGATCGGCATGACCGACCCGGCGCCCATGCCCAACCCCGCAGACCCGCCCGAGCGGCAGGAGGTGGTCAAGAAGCAGTCGGTGGCCATCGGCAAGTGCCTGGACATCGCCGAAGGGCTTCCGACCATCGCCAGGGACATCAAGCTGGTGGGTTCAAAGGACTACTCTGCCCTGGCGGGCGCGGAGCTGGTGATCAACACCGCCGGCGTGCCCCGAAAGGCGCGGCCCGACGGGACATTCCCCAGCCGCGAGGAGCTCCTGGCCATCAACCTCAAGGTCACCATCGAGGTGGCCAAGGGCATTCAGCAGTATTGCCCCGACGCCATGATCATCTCGGTGGCCAACCCCCTGGATGCCATCGTCTACACCCTGGACAAGCGGCTGGCGCCCCCCAAGAACAAGCTCATGGGGATGGCGGGGGTGCTGGACTCGGGGCGCTACTGCTACTTCGTCGCCGAGGCGGCCGGGGTGTCGGTGGAGAACGTCAACGCCATCGTGCTGGGCGGCCACGGCGACGACATGGTGCCGGTGCGCAGTTCCTGCCAGATTGCCGGCATCCCGGTGACCAAGTTCCTGGACGCCGACACCCTCGCCAAGATCGAGTCGCGCACCCGCAAGGCAGGCGGCGAGGTGGTGGGCCTCTTGGGATTCGGCTCGGCGTTCGTGTCGCCGGCGTGGGCGGCGCTGGAGATGGCCGAAGCGATCATCTTTAACAAGCGCAAGATCCTTCCCGTGTGCGCCAAGCTCGAGGGGGAGTACGGGGTGCACGGCCTGTTCGTCGGCGTTCCCGCCATCCTGGGTGCCGGCGGCGTGGAGAAGATCATCGAGCTCGACCTCACCGACGAGGAGCGGGAGGCCCTGGCCAGGTCGGTGGCCGGCGTCAAGAAGACCTGCGACGAGGCCGAGCAGATGCTGGCTTCGTTGTAGCCAGAATTGCCGCTTCGACTGGGGGGGCGGAGGCGACTCCGCCCCTTGCCTTTTCCCCCAGGATTCTCCCCCGCCGCGTCCCTCGTCGCGGGGAACTGTTTTCCCTGCGCCGTCGCGCGCCTTCACCAGGTGGCGCGGTTGCCTTTCGCTCCCCGCTACGGCACCATCTCCCCGTGCAGGCGCACGTTGTGGGGATGGGTGAGGTGGGTCGGCGGCTGGCCGGAGCCCTCGAGCGCGCCGGCGTGGACGTCACCCCGGTGACCCGTGGGGAGGGGTGGGACACGCTGGCCGCCGGGGATGGCCCGGTGCTGGTGTGCGTGCGGGAGGAAGCGCTGCCCGAGCTGTTGCCGCGCCTTTCCGGGATCCGAGAAGAACGCCTGGTGTTCGTGCAAAACGGCTGGGTCCGACCGCTGCTGGCGGCGCGGCCGGCGAGCTCCCGCGGCCTCATCTGGTTTACCTCCAAGGGGGAGTTCTTTCAGGTCCTGCGCCCCTCCCCCTTTGCCGGCCCGCTGGCGCAGCCCCTCACCCGGTGCCTGAGCCAGGGTGGTATCCCCTGCGTTGCCCTGGCTGATCATGATTTCGCCGCCGCCGACGTGGAAAAGATGGGGTTCAACTGCGTCGTCGGCCTGCCCCTGGCGGTGCACGGGGTGAACCTGGGCGAGTACCTCGAAAGGTGGCGAGATGAGGCCCAGGCGGTGTTCCAGGAGGCGGTGACGGTCCTGGCCCGGGTGGCGGGCATCGCCCCTGATCCCCACTGGTGGGCGGCCTTCGAGGAGAGCGCCGCACCGCTACACTGGGTGCGGGTGAGCACCGCCAAGGCGCTGGAGTGGCGCAACGGCGCCGTGGTTGAGGAGGCCCGCCGCCTCGGCCTGGCCGCGCCGGTCAACGCACGCCTGCTGGCGTCCCTCCGATGACCCCGCAGAGGGCTTCGACGGCGTCGCACGTCCACGACCGCGGCGGGAGAGGACAGTGAGGGCTCGCCGAGCGGCGACACGCCTGGCGGGCGCCCGAATGATCGGGGTTGCCGCCGTTTCGACCCTCGGGCAGCTCGCCGTCCACACCTCGCAGGGGCACTTCGGGCCCTCCAGCGACATCACCAGCTTCGGTGGGCTATTCGCGCTCGCGGTCACTGCTGGGGCTGGTCTGGCCGCATGGGGTCATCTCGGCAGCAAGGCATGGGCGAACGCGGTTTCTGGCGTGGTGCTCGCCGTCGGTCTCGCCGCGTTCATCCCGGCCCTCCCGAGCGATCCGGTGGTGGCCGGCGCGGTGATAGGGTGGCTCCTGGTCGGTTTCTCGCGCGTCGTCTTCCCCACACCGCCAGCCACGATCGGTCACGACACCGCCCGGCTTCGAGGCGCTCTGACCCCCCTCGATGACTGGCTCGACGAATACCGACCCGCGGCGCAGCACCTTCTTCTCGTGTCCGTGGTACTCATCGTCAGCGCCGTTGGTTTCCGCGTCGGAAGCCGTCTGCCCGCCCTGGGCGTGTGCCTCGCCAGCAGCGTCCTGGCGCTGGCCTGGGCACTCCCGTACGTGCGCGCCCTCCTCTCTTCGGGTTCGCGGCTCCCCTGGCTGCTGGGACTACCCTTGGTGCTCGCTGCATTCAGCGCCGCGCGGCCCGCGGTGGCGCTGGGGTGGCTGGGAGTCCTGCAGGCGGCGATCCTGGCCACCTTGCTTGGCCGCTCCCGGGTGACGGGCGAGGTGCTGAACGTTTTTTTCCGTCGTCCGGCGCTGCTGGTGGCGGCCTCCTTTGCCGGGCTCATCACCGTCGGCACCCTGCTGCTGAGTTTCCCGGCGGCGGCGACGGGGGGCGTGGCGATTTCACCCATCGACGCGCTCTTCACGGCAACATCGGCGGCCTGTGTCACCGGACTGGTGGTCGTCGACACCCCCTCTACCTTCACCCCCTTCGGGCTGGCGACCATCCTTGCCCTGATCCAGGCAGGGGGGCTCAACATCATGGTGCTCTCCGCCTTCGCCGCCCTGCTGTCGGGGGATTCCCTGGGGTTGAAGGGTGAGCAGGCGCTCGGTGAAATCCTCGAGGTCCCCCGTGCCCGCACCGCCACCCGCCTGGCCGTCTTCATCGTGGTCGCGACGCTGGTCATCGAGGCGCTAGGAACGGTTCTCCTCGCCTACCCCTTTGCCGCCCGCGGTGAAGGGCTTGGCAACGCCCTGTGGAAGGCCCTCTTTCACTCGGTGTCGGCGTTCTGCAACGCCGGCTTTGCGCTGCAATCCGACAGCCTGTCTGGTTTTCGCGCCGACTCCTACGTTCTGCTCGTTGTCGCTGCCCTCATCGTGCTGGGAGGTCTCGGTTTCACCGTCCTGGGGGCGGGGTGGGCACGGCTGACCGGCAGCCGCGCCCCGCTTTCCGTTCAGCTCAAGGTGGTGCTTACCGCCTCGACAATCCTCACCCTCGGCGGGGCATTTTCCTTTGGTGTCCTCGAATGGCAGCGCTCGCTGGCGGGTCTCGCCGCGGGCGAGAAGATCGTCAACGCGATCTTTCAGAGCGTCACCGCCCGCACCGCCGGCTTCAACACGGTCGAGTTCCTCCACCTGCACCCTGCGACGCTGGCCATACTCATGGTGCTCATGTTCATCGGCGCCTCGCCAGGTGGCACTGGCGGGGGGATCAAGACCACCACGGCCGCTGTCCTTCTCGGCGCCATCCCGGCCATCGCGCGAGGCCAGTCGGGGGTGGTGCTCTTCAGGCGAGCGATACCACTGGAAACCGTGTATCGCGCGGCGGCCATTGCCGTCCTTGCCGCCCTGACGGCCACCGTCGGAACCGTGGGACTCCTGGCCATGGGCGTTACCCCTTTCGAGGGGGCCCTGTTCGAGGTGATCTCCGCGCTGGGCACGGTCGGGCTCTCCCTGGGCGCCACCGCCCAGCTCACCACCGCCGGGAAAGCGATCGTCGCTGCACTCATGTTCATCGGTCGCATCGGCCCCCTGTCCCTGGCCCTCCTCCTTGCCCGCCCCGGCCGCCGGCGAGTAAGATCGCCCGACGCGCGCCTCACGGTGGGATGATGGGAGGGGAGCGTGGCCGGGCAATTCATGATCATCGGGCTTGGCAGGCTGGGGAGGAGCATCGCCCTCCAGCTTGCCCGGCTGGGAGAGCCTGTTCTCGCCGTGGATGCGAACCGCGAGCGGGTCGAGGCGGTGGCCGACTACGTGGATGCTGCGGCCTGCGCCGACACCACCGACGAAGCGGCCCTCGCCGAGTTGCGTCCCGAGCGCTTCACCTGTGGGGTGGTGGCGATCGGGTCGCAGGCGGTGCACGCCTCGATTCTCACCACGACCCTGCTGCACCAGGCCCACGTACCGCGTATCGTCGCCCGGGCGGTGGACGATCTGCATGGGCGAGTCCTGCGAGCCGTTGGCGCCCACGAGGTTGTCAACCCGGAGGCGGAGCTCGGCCAGCGACTGGCACAGCGACTGAGTCGACCGAACGTCCTCGAGCAACTGGAGCTAGGAGGCGATGCGGACCTTGCCGAGATCACCGTTCCCGAGGGGTTTGTTGGTCGCACGCTGATCGAGCTGGACGTTCGCCGCCGGCACGGTGTATCCGTCGTTGCCATTCGCCGCGGTGGCCAGGTCCGTGCTAACTTGAGCGGTTCGGAACGCCTGGAAAGCACGGACCTGTTGGTCGTCATCGGTGAGCGGGCCTCCATCGCCCGACTCGCCTCGCGAGTATGAGCCTGCGCACCCGCCTCCTGCTGGGGTACGGCCTGCTGACTGTGGCCCTGCTGGCCAGCGTGTGCGGAGCAGCCCTCGTCTTCCATGTGCTCGGCAGGGGGATCGATCGCGTCCTGGAGGAGAACGTCGCATCCGTGCGTGTCGCCACCCAGCTCATCGAACTGCTCGAACGCCACAATGCCAACGTCTTTCGGGCGCTTTCCGCTCGCCGTGGGGAGGCAGGGCCGCAGGAAGAGGCGGCGTTCTTCGCCGCTCTGCGGCAGGCGAGGAGCAACATCACGGTTGCCGGCGAGTTGGAGGTGATCGACGACATCGAGATTGCCTACCGGGACCTGGCTGGGGCCAGCGACCGGTTACTGGCGGCCCCGCTCGAGGACCCCATCGCTCAGTACGAGCGCGAGGTAGCCCCGGCGTTCGCGGCCTGCAGCGCCAAACTCCACACCCTTCTCGACCTCAACACCACCGCCATTCACGCCGCCGACCGCCGCGCCCGGCGGCTGGCGACGCAGTCCAGCATCGTGTTTGCCACCCTCGCTGCCGCGGGGTTGATGCTTCTGACCCTCGTCTCGAGCCAGATGCACCGCCACCTCTGGGAACCCCTGGCCGGCTTGCGGGAGGCCGCCGAATCCATGGCTGGCGGCGACACGCAACGTCGTCTGCCCAGGCAGGTCGACAACGAGCTGGGACAGCTGGCGGCTCTCTTGAACACCGTCCTGGACGAACGCGACAGCGCTGTGGGGCGTACCCAGGGGGTGCTCGCCCAGCAGCGCCAGCTGGTCCTCGCCGTGCTCGTCAGCCTGGGAGAGCCGGCGGCGTTGATCGGATTGGACGGTGCCATCATCGCTTCCACGCTGGGCGACGACGAGACCCAGCGCTTGATTGCTTCCGAGTCGGAGTTGCGGGCGGCATGGAGATCACTGTCGGAGGCCCAGAGGTCACATCCGCTCACACTCAACCTCCGCACTGGTCAACCGGTGCAGCTTCGCCTGTTGCTATCACCGCCCGATCGCGCCCTCGGCTGGCTGGTAAGATTCCTGTGAGTCTGCAAGCGCCACTCAACGGCAAACCCCGGGCCGCCCTCGACGAGACCGTGCGCACCTGGAGATACTGGCTCACCGTAGGAGCGCTGTTCGCCGCCCTCACCCTGCTCGCCACCTGGCCGCAGGTGCTGCGCCTCGGGGACGGCGTCAAGGACCCCGGGGACCCCGTCTTCAACTCCTGGGTGCTGGCCTGGAACGCCCACAAGCTCGAGCGCCTGGAGTTCGCGGACTACTTCGACGCCAATATCTTCTACCCCCACCGACGAACTCTGGCCTACTCGGAGCACCTCTTCCCCCAGTCGCTGCTGGCTGCCCCCATCATCTGGGCCACCGGAAACCCGGTGTTGGCCCACAACGTCATCCTGCTGATGTCCTTCTTCACCTCGGCCCTGGGGATGTTCGCCCTCGCCCGCCGCCTCACCGGCGCCACCCTGCCCAGCCTCCTGGCCGGGGTGATCTTTGCCTTCTCTCCCTTCACGTTCGATCACCTCTCCCACGTCCAGATATTGGCGGCCGGCGGGATCCCCCTGTCCCTCCTGTTCCTGGACCGCTTCCTCGAACATCGAAAGAGCCGGGACGCCCTGCTGTTCGCCGCCGTTTTCACTGCCCAGATCCTCGCCAACGGCTACTACGCCCTGTTCCTGAGCCTGGCTGTGGGATTCTTCCTGCTCATCGAGCTGCCCCGCCGCCGGCTGCTGGGCGACGGCAGCAGCTGGCGGGGGCTGGTGGTTGCCGGCGTGCTCGTGCTGGCCGTGGCCGCCCCGTTCTTTCGCCAGTACGTGCTGATGCAGCAGGAACTGGCACTCCGCCGGGAGGTGATGTCCAAGCCGACCCTGGCATCGTACCTCGCCGCACCGACGGTCAACCGACTGTACGGCAAGTGGTCCAAACCCCTGCGCACCCCCGAGGGTCAGCTTTCCCCAGGGGTGATGGCCTTGCTGCTGGCGCTCGCCGGGGCGGTGACCTGGGCGCGCCGCGGCGGTCCGGCCAGCCGCGCCGAGAAGGCCCTCACGGCGGCAGCCGCGGTGGCGGCGTCGAGCGCCGCCTGGGTAGCGGTGGTGGGCCCCCTGTCGCTGCGCCCCCTCCTGTCGGTGTCCTCGTCGCTGCGGCCGGCCATTCTGGCCGCCCTCCTGCTGGCGGCCGCAGCGCTGGTGCGCAGTTTCCGCCTGCCCCGCGAGGGGGATGGGCGCCTGGGGGTGTACGGAGCGCTGGGCCTGCTGGCGTTCGCGTTGACCTTCGGAGAAGAGGGACCGTACTGGCTCCTCCACCGCTGGGTGCCAGGGTTCGACGGTATTCGCGCGGTTTCCCGGGTGCACGTCCTGACCATGCTGGCCATCGCCCTGCTGGCGGCGTGGGGGACGCGAGCGTTGCTGGCGCGAGCGCGCAAACGGCCCACCCTGATCTTCACCGCTCTGCTTGCTGTGGTGGCGCTGGAGTACGCCTCCGTGCCTCTGCCCCTCGTCCGGGTGGCCCTGGACGAGGAGGAACACCGCCTGTACCGCTGGGTGGCCCGCGCCACTGGCGAGGGCGATGCCCTCCTGGAGCTCCCGCTGCCCCGCGACCGCCACGAATGGTGGCGCCTCGAACTGCGGCGCATGCTCGCCTCCACCACCCACTGGCGACCGCTGGTGAACGGCTTTTCCGGGCTTGCCCCGCCGCTCTACTACGAGCTGCAGCGCCGCTGGCGCGAGCGGCCCCTGGCCGACAACCTGGCCGACGCCCGCGCCCTGGGAGTGCGCTACCTGGTGGTTCATCGGCGGCGCGATGGCACGCCGTGGGGGGCGGGAGTCGCCCTCGGCCGGCAGCTGCAGACCGCCTCCGGCGTGAGACTCGTCCAGCTCCTCCCCCAGGCGTGGGTGTTCGAGGTGCAGGGCAGCCACCCCGCGCACGTCCTGGGGAGAAAGCTGTCCCCGGCCACCGTGCCGGTGCGCCACATCACCGCCTCGGTGCATCCTGGCGACGCTCCCCTGGCCCTGGATGGGAAGCTCGGGACTCGCTGGAGCACCGGCCGCTCCCAACGACCCGGCGACAGCATGACCATAGAGCTGGGGAAAGTGCAGGGCGTGGCTGGACTACGCCTCCACCTGGGGCGAAGCTCTCGCGATTACCCCCGGGGTTGGCTGGTGGAGGCGGCTCGCGAAGGCCAGTGGAACGTCGTCGGCACCGACTCCTTCACCGGCCTTCCGATCACCTTTTTCCTCAGCCCCCGCGATCCCTTCGTCGACATCACCTTCCCCCCCACCTTCGCCGACGCCCTGCGGCTCACCAGTACCCACGGCGACCCGGTGTACTACTGGTCCATCCACGAGGTGGAGGTGCTCGCCGCCCACTGATTGGGCCAGCCTTGCCCCGGGCAAGGTCCCGGGCCGGCACGGGCCTCGGCCGGGGTTGCTACCATCGGACCGTGCCGATCCCCCTTCCCTGGACCCTGGGAAGCGTCGTCGCGGTGTGGGTGGCGGCGGGGCTGCTGGCGGTGCTGGCGCGCTCTCTCCCCCGTCGCGACCCGGGCGCCGGGCGCTCCCTCGCCGTTTTCGGCCTAGTGTTCGCGGTGACGGCCACCGCCTACCTGGCCAACTCCAGGCGCCTCACTCACCTGGACAGCCAGCCCCCGGCCTGGACGGCGGTGAGCCTGGTGCGCAGCGGGGATTTCACCCTGGACGAGTTCCGCCTCGCCCTCGACCCCATCCTGGTGCAGTGCATCACCACCCCGGGGGGGCGGATCGTCTCCATGTACCCCCCCGGCAGCGCCCTCGCCCTCGTACCGTTTCTCTTCCCGCTGCGGGTGGTCGGAGCGCCCCTGACCCTGGAGCTGCTGGACGCCGCGGTGAAGCTGGCCGCCGCCGCCTGGACGGCCCTCTCGGCGGTACTCCTGCTGGCCGCCCTGCGCCGCTGGAGCCCGGCGGGAGCCTGGCCGGCGACGATCGCCTACGCCTTTGGAACCACCGCTTTCTCCTCGGCGGCCCAGGACCTCTGGCAGCACGGCCCCTCCCAGGCCGGCCTGGCCGCCGCTCTGCTGCTGCTGACAATCCCCGGGCCTGCGCCGCGGCACGAGGTGGCCCTGGGTGCTGCCCTGGGGTGGGCGGTGCTGTGCCGCACCTCCAACCTGTTGCCGGCTCTCGTGCTGTTTGCTGCCGGAGCGCGCAGCGGCTGGCGGGCAGGGCTGCGCATCGCCACCGGGGGGCTCCCCTTCGCGCTCTTCACCCTGGCCTACAACCAGGCCACCACGGGTTCGCCGTGGCTGTTCGCCCACACCGTGCACCACGGTGGCCTGGGCTTTGGGCAGAACCTCCCGACCGGCTTGGCGGCGCTGCTGTTCGAGCCTTCGCGCGGACTGTTCGTGTACTCGCCTTTCCTGCTCCTCGCCGCGGTGGGTGCTTTCCGGGAGCTGGCGGCGTTCCGCCGGCGTTCTCCCCTCGCGCGGCAGGTCGAGCCCCCCCCGGTGGCGGTGCCCCTGGGGCTGGTGGGGGCGGTGGCGGCGCTGCCCCTGCTGTTACTGGTGGCCCAGTGGGAGGAGTGGCATGGCGGGTGGTCCTACGGCTACCGCATCATCTCCGAGGTGGCCCTGCTGCTGTCGCCGGCCTTCGCCCGGGTGGTGGCAGCCTGGCGGGGTCGACGCCGGGCGCTGGCGGGGGTGGGGGGACTGGTGGCCCTCTCGGTAGCGATCCACTCCCTCCACGTCTTCGCGCCCGAGAACGCGTGGAACGCCGCCCATCTGCACGGCACCGCCTACCACGGCATGTGGAGCGCCGATCCGCGGGACTGGCAGATCGCCTGGCACCTGCGAGCGGCCCTGGGGCGCCGGGAGTGAGGGCCTTCCCTCCGGAGCAGAGCTGTGCGACCCTTGGGGAGTCACCACGCCTGGTCGAAAGGGAGGAAAACATGCGACGGAGTATCGGACACCAACTTCTGGCAGTTACTCTTGTCGTCCTCGCTGCGGCAGCCTGCGGCCGGGGTCCGACGCCACCCCCGGCGACGCCCGCCGCCCAGATTCCCCCTGCGGTTCCCTCCGGCACCATCGTCGCCTACTACGGTCTCGAAATCCCCGCCGGATGGGTGCTCTGCGACGGCTCGATGACCGCCTCGGGCAAGCTCACCCCGGACCTGCGCAACCGCTTCATCATGGGGCTGGAGCCCGGCACAGGGGCGTTGGGAGAAGCAGGGGGGAGCCTTTCCCACACCCACGGGGCACGGCTCGGCCGCATCACCGAGAGCACCAAGGTGGAAAAGGGTGACGACGAGAAGGTGGCGGACGATGACCACGTCCATCCGGTCACTGTCGATGCCGCCGGGCACCTGCCGCCCTACGTGAAGCTGGCCTACATCATGAAGGAGTGAGCCTGGCTCACCCCCGGGCGAAGGCCGCCTCGACGAGCGCCTGCTGCTCCTGCTGGTGGCGGCGGGCGGAGCCGGTGGCCGGGCTGCCCGAGGCCGGCCGCCCCACGTAGCGGACGCGACAGTCCCCCAGCACCTCCGCGAGGAGCGGGGCCACGAAGCTCCAGGCGCCCATGTTGCGGGGCTCCTCCTGCACCCAGCGCACGTCGTCGGGGATGCCATGGCGCCCGAGGACGGTCGCCAGTTCGTTGGCCGGGAATGGGTTGAGCTGCTCCAGACGGACCACCGCCGTATCGGCGCCCAGCTCGCCACGGCGAGCGAGGAGGTCGTAGGCCACCTTGCCGGTGCACAGCAGGAGCCGGCGCGCCGGCGCGGGCGGCGCCGGATCATCCAGAACCGCGCGGAAGCCGGCGGTGGTGAACTCGGCGGCGGCGCTGCGCGCCTCGCGGGCACGCAGCAAGCTCTTGGGGGTCATCACCACCAGCGGGACGGCGGGCTCCAGATACGCCTGCCGGCGAAGCAGATGGAAGTGCTGGGCGGCGGTGGTGGGCACGGCAACTCGCAAATTGTCGCCGGCGCACAGCTGCAGGAAGCGCTCCAGGCGCGCCGAGGAGTGCTCCGGCCCCTGCCCCTCCTGGCCGTGGGGCAGGAGCAACACCAGGCGCGAGCGCTGCCCCCACTTCTCTTCCGCCGCCGCCAGGAACTGATCGATGACGATCTGGGCGCCGTTGGCAAAGTCCCCGAACTGCGCCTCCCACAGCACCAGGGCCTCGGGGCGGCTCACCGAGTAGCCGTACTCGAACCCGCACACGGCGTACTCCGACAGCAGCGAGTCGTAGATCAAGAACGGCGCCTGGGAGGGCGAGAGGTGGCGCAGCGGCGTGTGGCTGGCGCCGGTCTTGAAATCCACCAGCACGGCGTGCCGCTGGCTGAAGGTGCCCCGCCGGGAGTCCTGGCCCGACAGGCGCACCGGCACCCCTTCCAGGAGCAACGAACCGAAGGCAAGCAGCTCCCCGGTGCCCCAGTCCACCGCGTCCTCGGCCAGCATGCGGGCGCGACCGGCAAAGGCACGGGCCAGCTTGGGGTGCATGGTGAAGCCGGGGGGAACCGACGTCATGCCCGCCAGCACCTTCTCCAGCGTGGAGCGGTCCACCGCCGGCACCTTCCGCTCGCCCCCCGGTGCCTCCGTCGCCGGTGGCGCGGCGGTGGCGCCACCCAGATCCCGCGTCTCCGCGAACGCCTCCTCCAGCCGCGCCTTGTAGTCAGCCAGCGCCCTTTCCGCCTCCTCCAGGGTCAGGTCGCCGCGGTTGATCAGCCTCTCGGTGTAGAGCTTGCGCACCGAGCGCTTGGCGGCGATGCGCTCGTACATCAGGGGCTGGGTGTAGGCCGGCTCGTCGGCCTCGTTGTGGCCGTGCACCCGGTAACAGATGAGGTCGACGACCACATCCTTGCCGAAGGTGTGGCGGAACTCGAAGGCCAGGTCCATCACCCGCAGGCACGCCTCCGGGTCGTCGCCGTTGACGTGGAAGATGGGCGCCTGCACCATCTTGGCCACATCGGTGGCGTACACCGAGGAGCGCGCATCAGCAGGAGCGGTGGTGAAGCCGATGCCGTTGTTGATGACGATGTGCACCGTGCCGCCGGTGCGGTACCCGGCCAGAGCACTCATGTTGAGAGTCTCGGCCACCACCCCCTGCCCGGCGAAGGCGGCATCGCCGTGCAGCAGAACCGGCAGGACCCGCCGACGCTCGCCGTCGCCCAGGCCATCCTGGATGGCCCGCGCCATGCCCTCCACCACCGGGTTGACCGCCTCCAGGTGGGAGGGGTTGGAGGCCAGGGTCACCCGCACCCGGCCCCCGGCGGGGGAGGTGAAGGTGCCCTTGGCACCCAGGTGGTACTTCACGTCGCCGGTGCCCTCGCGGCTTTCCGGGTCCAGCTCCCCCTCGAAGGCCCTGAAGATCGTCTTGTAACTCATGCCGACGATGTTGGAGAGGACGTTGAGGCGGCCGCGGTGGGCCATGCCCATGACCACCTCCTCCACGCCGGCGTCGGCGGCGCGAGACAGCAGCCGATCCAGCATGGGGATCACCGATTCCCCGCCCTCGAGACTGAAGCGCTTGTGACCCAGATAGTTGGTGTGGAGGAACCGTTCGAAGGCCTCGGCGGCGTTGAGCTTGAACAGCAGGCGCCGCTTCTCCTGGGCGGTCAGCCACGCCTCCTTGTCGACGCCTTCCACCCGTTCCTGGATCCACACCTTCTGGTCGGGCTCCTGGATGTGCATGTACTCGATGCCCACGGTGTCGCAGTAGGCGTCCTGGAGGATGCGCAGGATCTCCCGCAGGGTGGCCCGCTGCCTGCCGGCCAGGCCACCGGTGAAGAACTCCCGGTCCAGATCCCAGATGGACAACCCGTAGCGGGCCAGCTCCAGCTCCGAGTGGCGCGGCATCTCGCTGCCCAGGGGGTTGAGGTGGGCCAGCAGGTGGCCCCGCACCCGGTACATGTTGATCAGGTGCAGCACCGGCGCCTGCTTGGCCACCAGCGCATCGGCGCCGGCGGCGAGAGCGGGATTGACATCGCGCGCCAGCCGGAACGGCAGATGCGGCGCGTCCAGGGCGGCGAACATCTCCTCGTAGAAGTCCTCTTCCCCCGCCAGCAGAGCCGCCAGGAGGGCCAGGAAGGTGCCGCTCTCGGCCCCCTGGATGACCCGGTGGTCGTAGGTGCAGGTCAGCGTCATCACCTTGCTCACCCCCACCCGCGCCACCACCTCCGGATCGGCGAGCTGGTACTCGGGCGGGTAGGCGATGGAGCCGGCGGCGAGGATGAAGCTCTGCTCGGGCATCAGGCGGGGCACCGACTGGGAGGTTCCCAGCATGCCGGGGTTGGTGAGACTCACGGTGGTGCCGGCGAAGTCCTCGGGGGAAATCTGGTTGGTGTTGACCCGTCGCAGCAGGTCGTTGTAGGCCGCGAAGAAGGTGGCGAAGTCCATCTGCTCGACGGCCTTGAGGTTGGGCACCAGGAGGGTGCGGCTGCCGTCGCGGCGCACGACATCCACCGCCAGGCCGAGATTTACGTGTTCGGGGGTGATGCGGTGGGGCTGGCCGTCGATCTCACGGTAGACCGCCCACATCCCCGGCCGGGCCTTGAGGGCGCGCACCAGCGCCCAGGCGAGGATGTGGGTGAAGCTGACCTTGCCCGCCTGGGAGTCCTTGAGGTGGTGGTTCAGGAGCGCGCGGTTTTCCTCCAGCAGCTTGACCGGCACGGTGCGCACGGTGGTGGCAGTGGGGATGGCCAGGGAGGCGTCCATGTTGGCGGCCAGCCGCGCCGCGCCCCCGCGCAGCGGTTCGGCGCCGCGGGGCACGGCGGTTGCCGCCTCCTCCGTTGGGGCGGCGGGGACGGGTGCCAGAGCCGGCACCGTTCGCCCTGCCGGTGGCCGGTAGTCGGCGAAGAACTCCTGCCAGCTCTCCCCCACCGAGCTGGGATCTGCCAGGTAGGCGCGGTACATCTCGTCCAGCAACCAGTCGTTGGGTCCGAATGCCGATCTGCGTGCGTCTTCGCTCATGGCTTTCCACCTTCCCGGCGGTGCGGCGCTGCGACCAACGGTCTCCAGTCTATCGCGCCCCCCCGGGCATCCCGCCTCTGAGGACAACCTCTCGACGGTCAAGGCCTGTTCCCGCCCATCCCCGCCTCCACCCTCTCTATAATGAGTCGCATGGCAGAGTTGGCGGCCCTCGTCGATCACCTGCGCGGCGTGCCCAGCGCCGTGGTTGCCTTTTCCGGGGGGACCGATTCCACGCTGGTAGCCTGGGCAAGCTACCAGGCTCTGGGGGAGAGGGCGCTGGCGGTGACCGCCCGCTCCGAGAGCCTGGCCGCCGGAGAGGTGGAGACCGCCCGCAAGCTGGCCCGGCGCATCGGCATCCGCCACCAGGAGATCACTTACTCCGAACTGGCCATCCCCGGCTACGCCGCCAATCCCCCCGAGCGCTGCTACCTGTGCAAGGGCGAGCTGTTCGGGCGGCTCGTCACCCTGGCCCGACAGCTGGGGATGGACACGG
The DNA here is from genome assembly GCA_039961755.1 of Acidobacteriota bacterium. Lineage (GTDB taxonomy): Bacteria > Acidobacteriota > Thermoanaerobaculia > Thermoanaerobaculales > Thermoanaerobaculaceae > CALEVZ01. The sequence continues at coordinate 17,955 of JABRVY010000248.1, forward strand.
TTCTCGATGGCACCAACGCCGACGATCAGCGGGATTACCGCCCGGGCCGGCGGGCCGCCGCCGAGGCCGGCGTGCGTTCGCCCCTGGCCGAGCTGGGCTGGGGAAAGGAAGACATCCGCGCCGCCCTCAGGGCCCTCGACCTGCCGGTCTGGAACAAGCCAGCCTCCCCCTGCCTTTCCTCCCGGGTGCCCTACGGGGAGCCGATCACCGCGGAGAAGCTGGCCCAGGTGGGGCGCGCCGAGGCGGCGCTCAAGGAGCTGGGATTCTCCGAGCTGCGGGTGCGCCACCACGGCGCGGTGGCCCGGCTGGAGGTGCCGCGGGCGGAGATGAGCCGTCTGCTGGCCCCTGACCTGGCCGACGAGGTGGTACGCCGCCTCAAGGAGGCCGGCTTTGCCTTCGTGGCCCTCGACCTCGAAGGGTTCTCCTCCGGCTCCCTCAACCGGCTGCTGTCGCGCGCCTCTAAACCCTGAGCGGCAGCGGGCCGTATCATGATTAACAACGCTGCGCGCGCTGGCGTCGCTGCCAGCGCTGAGGAGTCGACGATGAGACGATTCGCCACCCTGGCCCTCGCCCTGGCGGCTGCCGCCCCAGCCGCTGCCCAGCTTTCCCCCCACCTTCGCTCCGCCTTCGACGGTCCGCAGGGGTTCTTGCTCACCAAGGCAGAGAAGGCCGCCTGGGAAAAGGTGGCCTCCGACGAGGAGGCCGAGCGTTTCCTGGCGCTCTTCTGGGCCCGTCGCGACCCCGACCTCGCCACACCGGAAAACGAGTTCCGGCAAGACTTCGAGCAGCGGGTGGCGGCGGCAAACAAGCTGTTCTCCTACGCGGGCATCCGCGGGGCCCTCTCGGCTCGCGGCAAGGTCTTGATCCTGCTCGGCATGTGCGACAAGCGCATGGACCTCGAGGCAGGCGGCAAGCGGGGTCAGGACCGCTTCGAGCGCTTCGGTCCCCGGGGTTACGCCTACGTGGAGTCGGGGGCGGTGCAGATCTGGGAGTACCAGCCCCACCGGTTCCCCAGCCTCAAGGCCAGGGAGCCGATCCACGTGGTGTTCCGCGAGCGCAACCCCAACGCCGGCGACTTCGAGCTGCTCATCGAAAAGCGCGTCAACATGCAGACCCTGCGCCTGCTGGAGGAAGCGCCGGAAGGGTTCATCCGCCACCCCGACCTGACCGAGCCTCCCACGGTTTCCCGGTGACGGCCTTCCTGGCCACCTCCAGGGAGAGGAAGGCGGTCGTCAGGAATCGCCCGGATCACCCCCGGGGCACTGAAAGGCGCTATCCGGCCAGGCGGGACAGCTGATCCTCCAGCCGCGCTTCTCCGTCGCCGTTGAGCTCGGAAAAGGTGATCCCCACGCCGGTGTAGGGCTCGTGCCGCTCCACCGTGTGGCGCACCACGCGGGCCCGCCCGGACACGGGAGCGAAATCCGGGCGCAGTATGAGCTCGAAGCGCACCTCCGAGCCCAGGGGCAGCACCCTGGGCAGGCGCACCAGCATGCCGGTGGCCGACACGTTCACCGTCTGACACAGCACGCGGTGCGCCAGCGCCTGGCTGGCCAGATCCAGGCGGCTCACCGCCTTGACCTTGACCCGCGGGGCGACGCGCAGGAGGCGATCCAGCAACCCTGGCAGCATCCGCGGGGCGTCCTCCACCGCCACCACGCGGTTGGCGCCCCAGCCGACGAAGGCCTCGGCGTTGCTGCGGGTGGCGCTCGAGGCCACGAACACGAACGCCGCCTGCCGGCTGGCCGAGGTCGGGCGGCGCAGCGCCGAGAGAAACGCCTGGGTGGAGTCGACGGCCAGAGGGTAACTCGCCACGATGGCATCCACGGGCGCCGCCGTCGCCTGTTCCAGGGCGGCCGCGGGGGTCGCGGCGGCAAGCGAAAAGCGGTGACGTCCCAGCGCCTCCCCGAGCGCCTCCGCGCCAGCCTGGTCGAAACCCACCAGCAGCACCGTTCCACGGGAGCCGTTGCCAGCCGCCATCGCCAACCCCCCGCCTGAGTATGGGACAGCGCTGCTGCCGGGACGGTGACGCAGATCACCAGAGGCGGCAGCGAAGGGAAAGTCAAAGAAGGGGCTTTGAGCGGGAAACGGCCCTCGCCAGTCAGCGTTGCCCGGCCCCCGTCGAGCGCCTATACTCGATGGGGGACTTGTTGGAGTGACGAGATTTCGCGAACGCGTTTCAGTTTCGACTGATAGCCGCCAGGAGGCCCCGTGCAGGACGAAGACGGCCACAAGGGACACTGTTGCGGGGGAGTGAGTCGGCGGGGGTTTCTCTCCTCGGTGGGGGCCGGCGCCGTGCTGGCCGCGGCGGGACTGCCCGCCGCCCCGGTTCCCGCGGCCGAGCCGCCGGACCCCGCCGAACTGGTGAGGGTGACGCTGCGCATCAACGGGCGAGCCCACCGCCTGCTGGTGGAGCCCCGCTGGTCGCTGCTCTTCGTGCTGCGGGAGAAGCTGGGCCTGACCGGCACCAAGGTGGGGTGCGAGCGGGGGGAGTGCGGGGCCTGCACCGTCCTCATCGACGGGTTGCCCCGCTACGCCTGCCTCACCCTGGCGGTGGAGGCGGAGGGGCACGAGGTCATCACCATCGAGGGGC
>JABRVY010000249.1:0-1755 GCA_039961755.1 Acidobacteriota bacterium
GAGCAGCGGCGGCACTGATTCGCCTCGCCACCGACCGGCCCCTGGCGGCGCGGCTCGCCGCCGCTGCTCCCAGAGCCGTGCAGGAGGGCTGGTCCTTGGAGGGCCAGCTGGCGGAGCTGGACGGGGTCTACCGCCAGCTCGCGGGCGAGTGCTCGGCGGCCGTTGGAGTCAGGCGCGCAGGCAGGTGATCCACACCTCGCGGCGACGCGGTCCGTCCAGCTCCAGCAGGAACACCGCCTGCCAGCGCCCCAGCACCAGCTCCCCTCCCGCCACCGGCAACACCAGACCGGGCCCGATCAACGCCGCGAACAGGTGGGCGTCGGAGTTACCTTCGGCGTGGCGGAAACGGAAATCCGGCAGCATCTTCGCCAGCGCCGCCAGGAGATCGTCCCCCACCGCCGGATCGGCGTTCTCGCTCACCAGGGGGGCGGCCGTGGTGTGGGGCACGAAGACGTGGCATACCCCTTCCTCCACCTCGCTGGCCTCCACCGCCTGCTGCACGAAGCTGGTGATGTCGATGAGCTGGCGGCGATGCTGGGATGCTACCTCGATGACGTCCACGGGTATCCCTCCCTCTCGGGCCAGTACACCAGCCGGTACCCCTCGGCGAACAGCATCACCCGGTGCACGTAGTCCCAGGTTTCGGGCATCTCGATGCCCTCCACGAACTCCGGGCCTTCCCGCCCTCCGGCCCGCTCCCAGGCCAGCCGCACCCGGCGCTCGCCGCCGTTGTAGCAGGCCAGCGCCGCCGTCCACGAACCGCCGAAACGGCGCCGCCAGTCGGCCAGCAGCTGGGCACCCAGGGTCAGGTTCACGGATGGTTGGTTCAGCTGGCGCCCCCAGACCTCCGGGTACCGGCGGGCCCGGATCAGCTCCCCGGCGGTCGCCGGCAGGAGCTGCGCCAGCCCTACCGCCCCGGCCGGCGAGCGGGCCTGGGGGTTCCACGCCGACTCCTGGCGGACCAGCGCCGCCAACACCCAGGGCGGCACGCCGGCCGCCGCCGACGCCCGTTCGATCTCGTCCCGCCAGAGCAGCGGCAGGTAGCGAGCCAGGAGAGGCCGGGGCAGGCCCTGCCACGGACCCGTCAGCAGGCGGGGTTCGCCACGCAACAGCAAGGGGATGGCGTCCAGCGGCGCCGGCGCCGCCAGCTCCACCCAACCCAGCCATTCCGGGGTGTTGCGCGGGGCCCGCTCCAGCTCCGCCCGCCACCCCAGGACCACATCGGCGGTCTTTCCCCAGGCCAGCAGAGGAGAGGCCCAGGGCGGTGGTGCCACGGCCGCCGGCGCCTGCTCCCCGAGCTGCACCGCCACCCCGGCGAGCCGCAGATCCGCCGCCGCCCACAGCGCCGGCAAATCGGGGAACCCGCCCGTCGCCAGCCGCTCCAGCGGCTCCCGGTTCCCCTGGCGAGCCGCCCGGCGAGCGAGCCAGTAGGCGGCCAGCCGCTGCCCCCGCTGCGTCCCGCCGGAGAGCACCCCCGAGCTCGCCGTCGCCAGGGCCGGGTCGCCTCGGGAGAGGAACAGCCCCCGACGGCGCACCCACTCCCAGCGCGGCAGGGCGGCATCGCTGGCCGCCAGCAGCGCCAGGCCGCGCTCCGAACGTCCCAGCTCGAAAAACGCTTCCGCCTGCAGGAGCCGGGCCTCGGTGCCCAGGGACTGGTCGCGGCCGGCGGAGCGTAACGCCGCGTCGGCCGCCGCGATCACCTGGGGGAAGATCCTGGCACGCTCGCCCTCCCCGGCCTGCCACGCCCGCTGCCGG
>JABRVY010000250.1:0-4020 GCA_039961755.1 Acidobacteriota bacterium
CATCAGGACGTTGGGGGCGGAAAGCAGGGGGCAGGAGGGGTCCGGCGGGTCGGAGTACCACACGTCGGTGCCGTAGGCGGCCACCTGCCCGCTGTTCAGGGCAGCGACCAGATCCTCTTCGATGACCACCTTGCCCCGGCCGGTGTTGATGATGATGACGCCCTTCTTCATCTTGGCGATGGTCGAGGTGTTGATCATGCCGCGCGTCTCATCGGTCAAGGGGGTGTGCAGGGAGAGATAGTCCGACTGCGCCAGCACCTCGTCCAGGGACTTCATGGCCGCCACCGGGTGCTCGTTCACGTAGGGGTCGTGGGCGATGACCGTCATGCCGAAGGCGGCGGCGCGCTTGGCCACCTCGGAGCCGATCAGGCCCACGCCGACGAGGCCCAGGGTCTTGCCGAAGAGCTCGGTGCGTTTGAGCTCCTTTTTGAGCCACTTGCCCTCCTTCATGGAGGTGTGGGCCTCGATGAGGCGGTTGGGGATGGCCAGCATCATGGCCATGGCCAGCTCCGCCACCGCCACCGAGGAGGCCCTGGGCGTGTTGCGCACCTCGATGCCGCGCGCCTTGGCGGCGGCCCGGTCGACGTTGTCGAGGCCCACCCCGCCGCGGATGATGAGCTTCAGGTTGGGAGCCTGGGCGATCCACTCGGCGGTGGCCTTGGTCTTGGAGCGGATCAGGGCCACGTGGGCCTCCGGCAGGCGGCCCATGTCCTCGGTGACCTCGCCGAAGGGCGCCAGGCGGGCGGGCAGCGAGGCGTCGAAGGCGTCACAGATGAGAATCAGCATGACGTTCTCCTTTTCAGGTGGAGCGATCGAGCCCCACTCTACCAGGTGTCCAGAGTTCGCACCAGCAGGCCCGAGCGCAGCTTGGGCTCGAACCAGGTGGACTTGGGCGGCATCACCTGCCCGGCGTCGGCCACCGCCATGAGCTGCTCCAGGGTCACCGGGTGGAGGGCGAAGGCCACCGCCCACCCCTCCTGCACTCTCCTCTCCAGCTCGCCCAAGCCGCGGATGCCGCCCACGAAATCGATGCGCTTGTCGGTGCGCGGGTCAGCGATGCCGAGCTCCGGCGCCAGCAGGTTCTCCTGCAGGATGGAGGCGTCCAGGGAACGCACCGGCTCGTCCGCGGGGAAGGTGCCGGGGCGAGCCACTAGCCGGTACCACCGGCCCTGCAGATACATCCCGAAATGGTGCACGGCCTGGGGGCGGGGGGAGTCCGTCGGACTCACCTCGAAACGGTGCCCCAGGGCCGCCAGGAACTCCTCCGGGGTGCGGCCGGCGAGGTCCTTCACCGCCCGGTTGTAGTCCATGATCTTCAGCTGGTCGTGGGGGAAGAGCACCGCCATGAAGTAGTTGTAGGGCTCTTCCCCGGTGTGGCGGGGGTTGACGGCGCGCCGCTCCAGGCCCACCCGCGCCGCCGAGGCGGTGCGGTGGTGGCCGTCGGCCACGTAGAGCGCCTCCACCCGGGCGAACTCGGCAGTGAGGGCGGCGTTCAACCCCTCGGGCACCACCCACACGGTGTGGCCCACCCCGTCGTCGGCCACGAAGTCGTACACCGGCGCGGCCGCCACCACCTCCTCCACCAGGGCGTTGATGGGGTCGCGCCGGCGGTAGGTGAAGAACACCGGCTCGGCGTTGGCGTTCTGCTCGGCGACGTGGCGGGTGCGGTCGTCCTCCTTGTCGCGGCGGGTGAACTCGTGGCGCTTGATCAACCCCTGCTCGTACTCGGCGCAAGAGGCGGCGCACACCAGCCCGAACTGCCGGTGCTCCCCCATGCGCTGCGCGTACACGTAGAAGGCCGGCCGCTCCTCCCGCACCAGCACCCCGGAGGCGATGAGGCGGCGCAGGTTGGCCACGCCCTTGGCGTAGACCTCGTCGCTGTACAGGTCCACCTCGGGGGGGAGGTCGATTTCCGGCTTCACGACGTGCAGGAACGACAGTTCGTTGCCCGCCGCCATGGCGCGGGCCTCCTCGGAGGAGAGCACGTCGTAGGGAGGGGAGGCGAGTCGGGCCGCCAGCTCGGAGCGCGGGCGCAGCGCCCGGAAGGGACGAACGTCGGACACGGGAGACCTCCGGCCACGGGGGCACCGTGACGTGTGAAATCTATCACGACCACCGGCGGCAAGGCCAGCCTTCGGGAGGGGCCCCGGATGGACGGAACGAGGGAGGGACCGGCTGCCCGTCTATCCGCCGGCAACCGCGAGGCAGGCGGGGGGATCCAGGGCCGGCGCGCCGGTTCGGCCTTACCATGGGCGAGCAGAAAAGAGTGGCCACATCGGATTTCCCTCGGAAACGCCAAAAAGGCTATACCAGGTACCCGTCTCGATGTGCTACAAGGGGGCATGCGGTGGCTGGTGGGAGTGCGAACGGCCTGGAGGTTGCAGCTCTTTTCGGTGGGCTCCTGGTTGGTGGTGGCGCGGGCGTGGCGGGCGGTGTTTTCCCCCTTTCCGGGGCGCTGGCAGCGGTCGTGCGTTCACGTGTCGCGCTGGGCGCGCTGGGGCGCGCGCTGCCTGGGGGTGCGAGTGGCGGCCACCGGCCCCCTCCCACCCCGCGGCTCCCTGGTGGTGGCCAACCACCAGGGGTACGTGGACATCGTCACCATCGGCGGACTCTTCCCGACGATCTTCGCCGCCCGCCACGACATGCGGCGCTGGCCCATGTTCGGCGCGCTGGCCGCCTCGGGGGCGACCATCTTCATCAACCGCGACGTCAAGCGGGCCGGCTGGCGGGGGGTGGCGCAGGTGGCCGCGGCGCTGGCGGAAGGGGCGACGGTGGTGGCGTTCCCGGAGGGGACCTCCACCGATGGGCTGGGTCTCCTGCCCCTGCGCACGGGGGTGTTTCAGGCGGCGGTGGAGGCGGGGGCGCCGGTGGTGCCGGCGGCGATCCGCTACCGTTCGGTGGGGGGAAGGCCCATCGACGACGAGCTGCGCCCGCAGGTGGGGTGGTACGACGGCTCCCATTTCTTCAGGCACCTGTGGCGCCTGGCCGGATTTGGCCGGGTGGAGGCGAGCGTCACCTTCGGAGAGCCCCTCCAGCCTCCCCATGCCGACCGCCGTGCCCTGGCCGCGGCCGCCGAGGCGCGCCTGCGGGGCCTGTTGGGCTTCGCCGCCGATGAGCTGCCGGTGGTGCGGGGGCGGCTGTCGCGGGCCGGCCGGGGAGAGGCCGTCGCGGCCGAGTAACGCGGCGGTGGCCGGGCAACGACGGCGAGCGGGCGGCCGAGGCGGGGACGCCGTCGGCCTCGAACGCCGCCTGCTCTGCTAGCGTACGCGGCGTATGGACACGGCGCACCGCTGGCTGTCGAGCACCTTCCGCGCCCTGCGACACCGCAACTTCCGCCTCTTCTGGGTGGGGCAGTGGGTGTCGGTGACCGGCACCTGGATGCAGACCATGGCGCAGAGCTGGCTGGTGTATCGGCTCACCGACTCCCCTCTCGCCCTCGGCCTGCTGAGCGCCGCCCGCTTCGGCCCGTCGCTGGTGGCGGCGCCGCTGGCGGGGGTGATGGCCGACCGCTTCCCGCGGCGCAACCTGGTGCTTTCGGCCCAGGCGCTGGCCATGGGCCAGGCGGGGGTCTTGGCGGCGCTGACCCTGTCGGGCGCCGTGCAGGTGTGGCACGTGCTGGCCCTCGCCCTGGTGCAGGGGATGGTCGAGGCGGTGGACATGCCGGCTCGCCAGGCGTTGCAGCTGGACCTGGTGGGGGCGGAGGACCTGCAGAGCGCGGTGTCGCTCAACTCGGTGGCGTTCAACGCGGCGCGCATGGTGGGGCCGGCGCTCGCCGGGGTGCTGGTGGTGGTGGCCAGCGAGGGGGTGTGCTTTGCTCTCAACGCCGCCAGCTACCTGGCGGTGCTGGTGGCGCTGGTGTCCATCCCGGCGACGCCGACGCAGCGGGAGGTGGCGGTGGGGATGCGGGCGCGGCTGGTGGAGGGGCTGCGTTTCGTCTGGGGCGAGGTGCAGCTGCGCCGGATCCTGCTGGCAGCGGGGGTGACCTCCCTGTTCGGCTTGTCGTACGTCACCCTGTTGCCG
>JABRVY010000251.1:0-3221 GCA_039961755.1 Acidobacteriota bacterium
GGTGGGGCCGTCGGGCGCCGGAAAGAGCACCCTCGCCCGCGTCGTGGCCGGGGTGGAGCAACCGGATGCCGGGGTCGTCACGGTAGCCGGGGTGGCCCTCAACCCCGGTCCGGAGAGTGCCCTCAGGGAGCTGCGGCAAACGGTCCAACTGGTCTTTCAAGATCCCGCTCAGGCTCTCGATCCCCGCCAGCGGGTGGGGGCGGCGATGGCGGAACCTCTGGTGATTCGCCGGGTACCCCGCCGGGAGGTGGCGCGGCGGACGGAAGAACTGCTGGAGCTGGTGGGCCTGCCGCGCTCGCCTGGCCTGGCGATGCGGTTGCCCCGGGATCTCTCGGGCGGGGAGCGCCAACGGGTGGCGCTGGCGCGCGCCCTGGCATGCGATCCGCGAGTGCTGGTTCTCGACGAGCCGACTGCCGCCGTCGATGCCTCCATGCGTGGTCAGGTGATCAACCTGTTGGAGGCGCTGCGGCGGGACAGCGGGGTGGCGCTGGTCGTCATCACCCACGATCTGGACCTGGCGGCCTGCGCGTGCGAGAGAGTGATGGTGCTGGACGCCGGAGCGGTCGTGGAAGAGGGGGCCACCATGGCCGTGTTGGCGCAGCCGCGCCATCCGACGTCGGCGGCCATGGTGGCGGCCAGTCGGGAGGCCCGTAGGTGGTGGGCAACGGCGCAGGATGCCCGGGGCGATCGATGAAAGGGTGGCGCGGCGGCGGAACGGCGGTTCCATCCCGGCCCGGGAAGTGAAGGGAATGTTCTGGCGGGTCGGATGCAACCAAGGGAGAAGAACGGCGTACAACTGCATCGGAACGTGACGGAGGTGCGTGTGAGCAAGAGAGCAGCAGTGCTTGCCGCGGTGGTCCTGGCTGCCGCACAGATGGTTTGGGCCGAGGACGTGGTGACGGTATCCACGAAGTCGGGCGGACAACAGCGGGGGGCGCGCCTGGGGGCGCCCGAGCTGCGGCTCAGCCTGCGAGAGGCGGTGACCGTGGCGCTGCAGCACAACATCAGTCTGGAGGTGTCCCGGCTGTCGCTGGCCAGCTCGCAGCAGGGCTTCCTGGCCGCCACCGGCATCTTCGACCCGGTGGCCAAGCTGGATTTCAGCGAGGCCTCCTCGACCACTCGGGCCACCAACCAGCTGATCGGCGCCGACGTCAACGTCTCCAAGCGGCGCCAGCTCAACCTGGGACTCACTCAGGTCCTGCCGCCGGGCACGGCCCTGGGGGTGAGCTGGAACAACTCCCGCAGCGAGACCAACTCCCAGTTCTACTTCATCAACCCCGCCTACGACTCCTCGCTGGGCCTCACCCTCACCCAGCCCCTGCTGCGCGGCTTCGGTACCGACGTCAACCGCACCTACATCGAGGTGGCGAGGCGCGAGCACGACATCTCGCGGCTGGAGTTCGAGCGCCTGGTCATCGGCATCGTGCAGAGCGTCGAGGACGCCTACTGGAACCTGGTGTACGCCCGGGAGAACCTGGAGGTGGCGCGGACATCGTTGACTCTCGCCCTCGACCTGTTGGAACAGACCCGCACCCGGGTGCGCATCGGCACCTCGGCACCCATCGACATCGTGCAGTCGGAAGCCACCGTGGCGGCGCGCGAGCAGGACATCATCCTGGCCGAGAATGCGGTCGAGGCCGCGGCGGACAACCTCAAGTTCCTCATGGGCTTCGAGAACCCCGAGGACTGGCGGAGCGTGATCGTGCCGGTGGACAAGCTGGAGGTGGGCATTGAACCGGTGGATGCGGAGGAGGCGACCCGCACGGCCATGGCCCAGCGGCTGGAGGTGAAGCAGCGCCTGCTCGGCGAGGAGATCAGTCGCCTCGGGGTGGTCGCCGCCCACAACGCCACCCGCCCCCGGCTGGACCTGGTGGCGAGCTACGGGCTCACTGGCGCCTCGGGCACCTACCGCGATCCCCAGACCGGACAGGTGATCGCCCAGGGGTGGAGCGATGCCCTGGAGCAGATCGCGAATCGCGACTACGACCGCTGGAGCGCCGGCGTGCAGCTGTCGGTGCCGCTGGGCAACACCGAGGCGCGGGCCAACCTCGCCCAGCGCCGCTTCGCTCTCGCCCAGGCCCGCCAACAGCTGGCAGCGCTGCGCCAGTCCATCGTCGCCGAGGTGCGGGGGGCGGTGCGCAACCTCGAGGCCGGCGCCAAGAGCATCGCCGCCGCCGCCAAGGCGCGCGAGCTGGCGGAGCGCAACCTCGATGCCGAGCAGAAGAAGTTCGCCAACGGCATGTCCACCAACTTCCAGGTGCTCAAGATCCAGGAGGATCTGGCTGCCGCTCAGGCTCGTGAACTGCAGTCTCTGGTCCTGTACCGCAAGAACCTGGTGGCGCTGAAGGTGGCCACCGGCACCCTGCTTGCCAGCGCCGGCGTGAAGCTGGCCGACGAGCCGCAGATCCGCGAGCCGCACACCTTCCTGTCCGACGTGAACTGGCTGCGCTATGCCCGCTGGAGCGGCGGCGCAGAGGCGGAATCGGCCCCGGCGACCCTGGCCACCGGGGAAGAAAAGTGAGGTTGAGATGAGCGGCCTGCCCCCCACCCCAGAGATGACGTCGTCCGCACCTTCGCCAGCGCCCTCCTCGTGGGCGGTTGTCGCCCAGGTGTTTCACGCCCCGACCAGAGCCTTCGAGGCCTTGCGACAGGCGCCGCGGTGGTGGCTGGCCCTGCTCATCCTCCTGGCCGCCTCGGTGGCGACGCAGCTGGTCGTGATTCGTCACATGGACATGGAGGGGACGGTGAGGGAGCAGATCGCCTCCTCGGCGCGCGGGCGCCAGCTCAGCGAGGAGCAGATCGAGCAGGCCGTCCAGCAGGGGGCCAAGTTCGCCCCCATCGGGGCCATGATGGGGGTGGTGGCGACGCCGGTGATCTTCCTCATCATCGCCGCGGTGTACTTCCTCGGCCTCAAGGTGGCCGGGTCGGAGGCAGAGTTCAAACCGGTGTTCGCCACCACCCTGCACGCCATGCTGCCCCCGGCGGTGGTGGGGGGGGCGGTGACCGGGCTGGTGGTGGCCCAGAAGGGGACGATCACCGGGCAGGAGGTGGCGCGGGCGGTGAAGTCCAACCTCGGGGCCTTTCTCTCCCCCGACGCCCCGGCGGCCCTCCGTGCCGCTGCGGAGGTGCTGGATATCTTCAACCTCTGGATGTGGATCCTGCTGGCCATCGGCCTCTCCATCACCGGCCGCATCCCCCGCGCCCGCGCCGCCACCGTGGTG
>JABRVY010000252.1:0-5045 GCA_039961755.1 Acidobacteriota bacterium
TCGGTGTCTCCCGGGCGGCGTGGCCTCGTGGTGTTCTTCCCTGCGGGTAGCGCCCGGGGCGGGCGCTGTCAAGGGCGAGCCGCCCTGCGGGCGGTCGCCTTCGGCGCCCCTGTGACAGCGCCCGCTCCCGGGCGCTTGAGGGGGTGGTATGAACACCACTCGGAGCACGCCGCCCCCGTCGACCCAGAACCGTTCCCTCACCGCCCACGAGATGGCCCTCGAGGCCGCCGGCACCGCCGTCGCCCTGGCACTCGCGCTGCCGGCCCCGCTCAGGACCCTGGCGGATCAGCTCGTTCGCTGCGCCTCCTCGGTGCCGGCCAACCTGGCCGAGGGGGCCGGACGGGCGGGGCGGGACCGGCAGCACCACTGGCGTATCGCCTACGCGTCAGCGCTGGAGGCGGACAGCCATCTGCGGCTGCTGCTGGTGACCGGTGCGGTGGACGCCGCAGCAGCCCAGAGCGCTCTCGACCTCTTCGACCGTGTCCGGGCGCTCACCTGGAGGCTGATCCACCCGCGCCGGTGACGGGGGCCGTGAGGGTGGGCGTGACCGTCCCCTGGGTGCGCGGGCCTCTGGCCCGCCCCTGGCGGTCGGCACGGTTTACCACGGCCGGAACGGTGTCTTCGTCCGTGTCGGTGTCCGTGCCCGTGTCCGCGACCGTGTCCGTGCCCCTGGGTGCGCGGGCCTCTGGCCCGCCTTCACGGCCGGTGCGATTTGCCTCGGCCGGCCCGGCGGCCGTGCCCGTGTCCGTGTCCGTGCCCGTGTCCGTGCCCGTGCCCGTGTCCGCGTCCGCGACCGTGCCCGTGGCAGTGCCCGTGTCAGTGCCCGTAGCCGTGTCGGTGTCCGCGGCGGGGGCGGCCCCTTGACCGGGGAGGATCGGCGGCCTAGGGTTGAGGGAGTGGAGGTTCCCCCATGCGAGGCAGGTTCGCCTTGGCGCTGCTCCTTCTCGGTTGTCCTGTCCATGCCCTGGCCAGCGGAGCGCTGCCGCCCAGCCTGGAGCTGGCCGCGGCCCAGGGGGTGGGAGAGGTGGAGTGCCTGGTGGTGGTGCGAAGCGCGGACGAGGGTGGCGGCCTCGTGGGGCGCGCCCTGAGGGCGCCGGCGGTCGCCGCGCTGCGCCAGGAGGTGGCGGCGCTGGGGGGCCTGGAGGGGCACCGCTTCGAGCACCTGCCGCTGGTGCACCTGCGCCTGCCGGCCGCGGGGCTGGCGCAGCTGGCGGCCAGCCCCCTGGTCGATGGGGTTGCCCCGGTGCGCCTGGCCCGCGCCCTGCGCAGCGAGGGGACGCGGCTGATGAACGTGCCGGCGGTGGCGGCCCAGGGGCTCACTGGACAGGGGGTGGGGATCGCCATCCTGGACACCGGCGTGGACGCCGGCCACAGCGAGCTGTCTCCCAAGGGGACAGGGGCCAGCGCCAAGACCGTCTCGCTGTTCGATGCCATCGACAACGACGGCGACCCCCACGACGAGGAGGGGCACGGCACCGCCGTGGCCGGTATCGCCGCCGGTTCCGGCAACGGCGTGGCCCCCGGCGCCAAGGTGGTGGCCGTGCGGGTGCTCGATCGCCAGGGCGAGGGCACGTCGGTGCAGATGCTGGCCGGGATCGACGCCGTGCTGGCCTCCATCAACGCGGGCAACCCGCACAACATCAAGGTACTCAACATGTCGCTGGGGGGCTACGACGACAAGGACTGGCCGCCGAAGGCGGGCACGTGTGACGCGGAGTCGCCAGATTTCGCCGCCGCCTTTCGCGCCCTGGAGGAGGCCGGCGTGCTGGTGGTGGTGTCCGCCGGCAACGGCGGCTGCACGGGCGGGGTGGCGTGGCCCGCCTGCCTGTCCCGCGCCCTGGCGGTGGGGGCGGTGTTCGACGACGAGATCTGCGCCCTCTCCCTCCCCCTCATCGGCTGCGTGGACTACAACCGCAGCTACGGCGAGGGGCAGTGCATGCGCTCCGGCTGCTCCATCCGCACTCGCCCGGACCGCATCGCCTGCTACTCGGACTCCGGGGAAAAGCTGGGGGTGTGGGCGCCGGCCGCCTGCGCCAAGACCACCCGGCGGGGGGGTGGCAGCGAGGACTGCTTCGACGGCACCTCGGCGGCGGCCCCCTACGTGGCGGGGGTGGCGGCGCTGCTCACCCAGGCCCACCCCGGCCGGCCACCGGCGCTGCTGCGGCAGCTCCTTGCGGACACCGGCAAGGCCATCCGCGATGACCGCAACGGGGTCACCCGCAACCGGGTGGACGCCGCCCAGGCGCTGGCGGCGCTGGCAACCGCGTGCGCCCCGGCCGCTCCGCCGACGGGGGTGGGCAGCGACATCAGTGCGCTCTGCGGCCGCCAGCCGCTGACCCTGAGCTGGACGGCCGCCGGCGGCGCCGCCGGCTACCGGGTGGCCTGGGCCACCTCCCCCGACTTCAGCGACGCCACCGAGACCGCGGTGAGCGGCACGAGCTGGGTATTCACCCCATCCATGACCGCCGACGTCACCCTCTACTTCCGGGTGGCGGCGGTGTCGGCCTGCGGCGCCCCGTCCGCCTGGTCGCCCCCCGTGCAGGTGGCCTACACCGCCGCCTGCCAGGGTCTCGAGCAGGTGTACGTCGTCCCCGGAATCGCCGGCAATCACCTGGGGGTGGGGGGGGTGGTATGGTCCAGCGACCTGTCGGTGCTGAACCCGGGGGCGCAGCCGGCGACGGTGCGGCTCACCCTGGTGACGGCCGGCGGCGAGGTGGAAAAGGTGGTGACGCTGGGGGCAGGCCGGCAGCTGACGGCCCGCCAGGTCACCTCGTCCCTGTTCGAGATCGGGGGTTCAGCGGTGGGGTTCGTGGTGGTGGAGAGCGATCGCCCGCTGGAGGTGCTGGGCCGCACCTACGCCCGCGGCGAGGCGGGCGGGGTGGTCACCTCCTACGGGCAGGCCATCGTGGGGACCGCGGTGGCCGAGGCGCTGGGCGGGGCGCAGGTGGGCCTGCTGCCCCACCTGCGCTCGGACGGGGCGTTCCGCACCAATCTGGAGTTCGTCAACGTCGGCCAGGGGCCGGCGCGGGTGACGGTGCGCCTGGTGGGGGACGACGGCACCACCGTGGCCACCCTGGACCTCGGGGAGGTGCCCCCGCGCGGGCGCCTGCAGCGCACCCGCGCCCTGCCGGCCGGAGTGGCCTCGGCGTGGGCGGAGGTGCGGGTGCAGCCCGCCGAGGCGCGGGTGGTGGGGTACGCCTCGGTGGTGGACGGCTCCACCGATGACCCCACCACCATTCCCCTGCGGGTGCGCCAGTGAAGGGGAAGGCGGGCAGTAATTTCATGATGCACGGAGGTACCCATGCGGTTCGGTGAGTTCTTGCAGATGAAGGGGATCCTCGAGCCGGAGGACGTGGAAGCCATTGCCCAGGCGCAGGTGAAGACCAACGTCTGGCTGGGCACCCTGGCGTACCTCTACAACTACATGGATTTCTATCAGATCGGCCAGGTGCTGGAAGCCCAGACGCGCAGCGGCAGGCGATTCGGAGAGCTGGCGGTGGAGCTGGGGTTTCTCACCTCCGCCCAGCTCGAAGAGCTGCTCGACCTGCAGCAGCGCAAGCGGGTGAAGTTCGGGGAGGTGGCGGTGGCCCTGCGGTACCTTGCCCCCGCCCGGCTGGGGGCGCTGCTGGCGGAGTTCCACGCCCTGCGGGGAGAACCGGAGCGAGAGGGGGGAGAGGCGTGCTAAGGTGACGGTCGGGGAGTGCCATGCCGCCGCGAGAGAAGCGCGTTTACAAGGTCATCTTCCACAACCAGAACCAGGTGTTCGAGGTGTACGCCCGCAAGGTGGCGCCGGCCGACATGCTGGGCTTCGTGCAGGTGGAGGATCTGCTCTTCGGCGAGCGCTCCCAGGTGCTGGTGGACTCCTCCGAGGAGCGCCTCAAGGTGGAGTTCGCCGGCGTCAAGCGCTTCTTCCTGCCCCTGGGCGCGGTGATCCGCATCGACGAGGTGGACAAGGCGGGAACCGGCCGGGTCACCGGGGAGGGCAAGGCGGGGTCGGTCATCACCCCCTTCCCCACCACCATCCTCACCCCGCCCAAGCAGTCGTGACGGGGGCGTGGTTGTCTAGAATGGCGAGATGAACGTCAGCACTCGCGAGGTCGATGGGGTCACCATCCTGGATCTGCACGGAACTCTCGTGGCGGGGGTGGGGGACGAGGTGCTGCGGGAGGCGGTCAACCGCCTGCTGGCCGCCGATCACCGCCGCATCCTCCTGAACCTCGCCGAGGTCACCCGGCTGGACAGCGCCGGCGTGGGCGAGCTGGTGGCCAGCTGGAAGCTGGCCGCCCGGTTCGGTGCGCAGATCAAGCTCCTGCGCCCGGGGGACCGGGTGCGCTCCACCCTGCACCTGGCGCAGGTGCTGCCGCTGGTGGAGGTGTTCGAGGAGGAGGCGGAGGCGGTGCAGAGCTTCGGCCGCTCCGGGTGAGCGCCGTCGGGCCGGGAGGTTGAGCAGCCATGGCCGGCGAGCCCGCGGTGCTCTCCCGCTACCGCGGCATCATTCCCGACTTTGCCACGTTCCTGGCGACGAGCAGCGCGCCGCTGCCCACCTGCGTGTGGGCCAATACCCTCCGCCTGACCCCCGCCGAGCTGGCGCGGAAACTCGAGTCCATCGGCTTTGTCGTCACTCCGGTGCCCTGGTACCGGCGGGCCTTTCGCCTGGCGGGCCCCGGCTCCCCGGGGCTGACGGTGGAGTTTTTGGCCGGCGCCTACCACGTGCAGGAGGAGGTGTCGCTGCTGCCGGTGGCCCTGCTGGACCCCCGGCCCGGCGAGCGGGTGCTGGATCTGTGCGCCGCCCCCGGCAACAAGACGGCGCAGGCGGCGGTGCACATGGACAATCGCGGCACGGTGGTGGCCAACGACCCCAGCGTGCGCCGTCTGGGGGCGCTGCAGTACAACCTTCACCGGCTGGGGGTGGCGTGCAGCGCCACCGTGGCCTCGGGCGGGGGCAACCTCCCCCTGGTGGCCGGCGGCTTCGACCGGGTGCTGGTGGACGCCCCCTGCTCCTGCGAGGGGACCACCCGCAAGCACCCCCACGTCCTGCGGTCGAC
>JABRVY010000253.1:0-11431 GCA_039961755.1 Acidobacteriota bacterium
GGGCGCTGATCGTGCTGTCGGTGGCGGTGGCGGGGGCGGGGATCGCCCTGGCCCGGAGCTTCTACTTCGGCCCCCGGGCGTTCGAGAAGCCCCGGCAGCTGGCTGAGCGCCTGCCCGCCCTCTACCGCGCCGTCGCCAACAAGTACTACGTGGATGAGGCCTACGACGCCACCGTGGTGGCGGGCACGGTGAAGCTGGCGCGGGCCTGCTGGGACGTGGACGCCCACGTGGTGGACGGGGCGGTCAACGGCACCCGGCACCTGACCGTTGGAACGTCATTCTTTTCCGGGTTTTTCGACCTCAACGTGGTGGACGGCGCGGTCAACCTCCTGGCGCGTCTCAACGAGGTGGCGAGCCGCGCCCTGCGGCGGGCGCAGCTGGGAGTGGTGCAGTCGTACGCGCTGGTCATGGCGGTGGGTTTTGTCCTGATGGTGGCGGCGGCCCTGTGGCTGGGCCGGTAGGCGAGGCGGAGGCTGAAAGCGATGCTGGAATTCTTTTCCAACCCCCTGAATCAGATTTGCTACCTGCCGCTGCTCGGCGCCCTGGTGATCATCTTCTTCGTCAAGTCCGAGCAGACCAGGGCGATCAAGATCATCGCCACGGTCACCGCCGGGCTCGACTTCCTCATCTCCGTGCCGCTGTGGTTCCGCTACGTCCCGGACGGGGAGCAGTTCCAGTTCCTCTATGAGGCCAGGTGGATCCCGGCCATCGGCGCCCAGTACATCTTCGGGGTGGACGGGATATCCGTGCTGCTGATCCTGCTCACCACCCTTTTAGGCTTCATCTCGGTGTACAGCTCCTTCACCGCCATCACCCACCGGGAGAAGGAGTACTACGTCTTTCTCCTGGTCCTGCAGACCGGCATGCTGGGCGTCTTCATGGCCCTGGACTTCGTCCTCTTCTACGTCTTCTGGGAGGTCATGCTGGTCCCCATGTACTTTTTGATCGGGGTCTGGGGCGGGCCGCGCAAGCTGTATGCGGCCATCAAGTTCTTCCTCTACACCCTGGTCGGCTCGGTGCTCATGCTGGTGGGTATCCTCGCCCTCTTCTTCTACAACTCCACCGGGCTGGCGGCCATCGGCCTGCCGGGGCTGGGCAACGATCCCACCTTCGACGTGCGCGTGCTCTTCCAGATCGGCCCGGGCATCCCCCATGGCCTGCAGTTCTGGGTGTTTCTGGCGTTCTTCGTGGGGTTCGCCATCAAGGTGCCCATGTTCCCGTTCCACACCTGGTTGCCCGACGCCCACGTGGAGGCGCCCACCGCCGGATCGGTGATCCTGGCGGGGGTGCTGCTGAAGATGGGGACCTACGGGTTCATCCGCTTCTCCCTGCCGCTGCTACCCCACGCCACCCGGGAGGCGGTGTGGTGGATGGTGGGGCTGTCGATCATCGGCATCATCTACGGTGCCCTGGTGGCCATGGCCCAGAAGGACATGAAGAAGCTGGTGGCCTATTCGTCGGTCTCCCACCTGGGCTTCGTGATGCTGGGGATGTTTGCCTTGAACCCCCACGGCCTGTCGGGGTCGGTGCTGCAGATGATCAACCACGGGCTGTCCACCGGGGCGTTGTTCTTGCTCGTCGGCATCATTTACGAGCGCCGGCACACCCGCATGATTGCCGACTACGGCGGCCTCGCCAAGGTCATGCCCATCTACGCCATGATGTTCATGATCATCACCATGGCCTCGATCGGGCTGCCCACCCTCAACGGCTTCATCGGCGAGCTGACCATCCTGGTGGGGGCCTTCAACCGCTCGGTGTGGTGGGCGGTGTTCGCCGCCACCGGCATCGTGCTGGGGGCCGCCTACATGCTGTGGATGTACCAGCGGGTGTTCTTCGGGGAACTCACCCACGAGGAGAACAAGACCCTCAAGGACGTCAACCTGCGCGAGCAGTGGACGCTCATCCCGCTGATCGTGCTGTGTTTCTGGATCGGCCTCTATCCCAAGCCGTTCTTCCGCATCCTGGAGCCTTCCATCGAGCGGGTGGTGCGGGTGGTCGACCCCGGGTACCTGGAGGGGCGCGCCATGGCGGTGTTGCCGTCGCTGCCCGCCGCCGGCCACGCCCCGGCGGGGGAGGAGGGCCACGGTGGTGAGGCGGGCGAGGAGCACGGCGGGGGGCACTGAGCATGGACCTGCGCGCTGACCTCCTCGCCCTGTTGCCGGAGCTGACCCTCACCGCCTGCGCCCTGGTGGTGCTGCTGGCCGGGGTGGGGGGTGGCGGCCGCCGGCACGGCGGTCTGGCCGTCACCGCCCTGGCCTCGGTGGGTCTCACCGCCATCGCCCTGAAGATCGCCGTGGACGGCAGCGAGGCGGGCCGCCGGTTCTTCTCCGGCATGTTCGTGCTGGACCCCTTCGCGGTGTTCTTCAAGGTGCTGTTCCTGCTCACCGCGGCGCTGGCGGTCCTGCTCTCCCTGGACTACCTGCGGCGGCACGACTATCGCCCCGGGGAGTACCACTCCCTGGTGCTGTTCGCCACCGTGGGCATGATGGTGATGGCGTCGGGGACCAATCTGGCCTCCATCTACGTGGGGCTGGAGTTGATGGCCCTGTCCACCTACGTGCTGGCCGGGTACTTCCGCCGCGAGGTGAAGTCCCACGAGGCGGCCAGCAAGTACTTCGTGCTGGGCGCGCTGTCGTCGGGAGTGCTGGTCTACGGGCTGTCGCTGCTGTACGGCGAGCTGGGCACCCTGGACCTGGCCGCCATGGCGGCGGCGCTCGGGGGTGCCGAGCGGACGCCGACCCTGCTGACCGGTATGGCGCTTCTGGCCTGCGGCTTCCTCTTCAAGGTGGCGGCGGTGCCGTTCCACATGTGGACGCCGGACGTCTACGAGGGGGCGCCCACCCCCATCACCGCCTTCCTGTCGGTGGGGCCAAAGGCGGCGGCCTTTGCCATCTTCCTGCGCGTCTTCCTGGGTGGGCTGGAGACCCTGGCCCCCTACTGGGTGTGGCTGGTGGGCGGCTCGGCGGCGCTGACCATGATCTGGGGCAACCTGGCCGCCCTCACCCAGGACAACGTCAAGCGCATGCTGGCCTACTCTTCCATCGCCCACGCCGGCTACGCCCTGCTGGGCCTTCTGGCGGGCAGCGAGCTGGGTGTGCAGAGCGTGCTGTTCTACATGCTCGTCTACCTGGTCTCCAACCTGGGGGCGTTCGGCTTCGTCATCCTGCTGGAGTCCCGGGGGTACGCCGGTGAAACCGTGGCCGATTACGCCGGGCTGGCCCGCCGCCAACCCCTGGCGGCCTTCGGCATGCTGGTGTTCCTGCTATCCCTGGGCGGCATTCCGCCCACCGCCGGGTTCATGGGCAAGCTTTACGTCTTCGCCGCCGCAGTCAACGCCGGCTACGTGTGGCTGGTGGTGGTGGCGGTGGTGATGTCGGCCGTGTCGCTCTACTACTACCTGCGCATCGCCATGCAGATGTACCTGCGCGAAGGGCAGGAGGGGGAGGGCGCAGAGGTACTGACGTCCCCCTGGACGGCCAGGGCAATCGGGGTGTGCGGGGTGTTCGTGGCCCTGATCGGTGTCTACCCGGCACCCTTCGCCGCCGCCGCCCGTACGACTGCGGCGCTCGTCGGTGTCACGCTGCCGTGAGCGAGGAGCGGCGCCGCCGCGCCGCCGCCCTGCGCCGGGCGGCGGATGCCTCCTCGGTGGGCCTGGCCTTCCCCCTGGCCATCGGCATCGGCTACGTGTGGGGGCGTTTTCTGGATGGCGCCCTGGGGACCAGGCCGTGGCTCACCTGGGTGTTCTCGGGGTTCGGCGTCATCGCGGGCTTCCTAAACGCCTTCCGCATCGCCGCCCGGGTGGGGGAGGAAGAGGACCGCAACGCTGGAGGGGGGAGGCAATAGGCGGTGGTGGCACGGCGGGCGGCGGTGATCGGGACGGCGTTGACCACCACGGCGGCCATTACCCTGTGGGCGCTGGGCGAGGAGCGCGCTGCCATCGTCTTGACCGCCACTGCCGCCGTGGGTATCATCAACGGACTTTGGTTGGAGGGGGCGCTTGCCCAGATCCTGCAACCGGCGAAACCCCGCTTTTCCCTGCGCGCGGTGCTCCAGCTGGCAGGACGATGGGTGCTGTGGGTGGCCCTCTTCGGAGTCTTCTTGGCCTTGAGGAAGCACGTGGATGTGTGGGCGGTGGCGCTTGGGGTGGGTTGCTATGTGATCGCGCTCGCAAGCGCGGGGTTGTTGGAGGGAGCGGGCGGCGAGCCCGCGGAAAGGCGAGGGTGAGGTGGAACATCACGTCTCCTTCCTGTTTCACCCGGTCAATTCGCTGATTTCCATGCTCTTCGGAGCGCCTCCCCAGTGGTGGCAGGAAGCCATGGGGGTGGCCGGCGAGGAGGGTGTCTGGCTCCCCGACCACGTGGTCATGACGCTCCTGGTGGTTGCCACCATCGCCGTGCTGCTGAGCGTGGTCCGGCGGCGCCTGTCGCTGGAGCGGCCATCGACCCTGCAGCAGGTGATGGAGGTGCTGGTGACCTCGCTGCGCAACATGTGCAACGACGTCATCGGCCACCACGCCGGCGCCCGCTTCGTGCCCTTCATCGCCGCCCTGACCTTCTTCATCTTCATCTCCAACTTTTTCGGCCTGATCTTCTTCTTGCAGCCGCCCACGGCCAACACCTCGACCACATTCGCTCTCTCCATCACCGCCTTCCTGTTCTACAACATCGTCGCCTTCGGCCATCACGGGGTACTGGGGTGGCTCAAGCACTTCGCCGGGCCGGTGTGGTGGCTGGCCCCCCTGATGCTGCCGGTGGAAATCATTTCCCACCTGGCGCGCATGCTGTCTCTGGCGCTGCGGTTGTTCGGCAATATCTTCGGGGAGCACACGGCGTCGGGGATCTTCTTCGCCATGGTGCCGTTCGTCATCCCCTGGGCGATGATGGGCCTGGGGGTGGTGGGCACCACCATTCAGACTTTCATCTTCATCATGCTGACCTCGGTGTACATCTCGGAAGCGGTCGCGGAAGAGCACTAGACGACGAAAGGACCTCGCAGGAGGAAGGAGGATACGGTCAATGAAGAAGCAGATACTGCTGGTGGTGGTGGGACTGCTGGCGCTGGGGATGGCGGCGCCGGCGCTGGCGTCGGACGCTGCCGAGGCGGGGGCAGTCACGCCCATGCGGGATGTGGCCAAGTTTGCGGCCGCGGCGTTTGCCATTGCCTTCGCGGCGTTCGGCGGGGCGTTCGGACAGGCCCGGGCGGTGGCGTCGGCGTGCACCTCCATGGGCCGCAACCCCGGCGCGGCGGGCCCGGTGCGCATCACCATGCTCCTGGGTCTCGCCTTCATCGAGTCCCTGGTCATCTACGCCCTGGTCATCGCCTTCATCATCCTGGGTAAGTAGACGGCCCCCGCTCTCCGCCGGCGCGGCCGGGCGCGACGAAGTTCGAGCTTCGTGGCTGCCGGGGGCTGCGGTGGTATCTCGAGAGTGGCATCCGACCCGCCGGACCGGCGGGTCGTGGTGTTTCTTGGCAACTCTCGTCATCGCATCCCGGTGAACAGGCGCCCCTCCAGGTCTTGACACGCGGTCTCGGTTTCATATACAATTCTTCGCGAGTTGGAGGTCGCCATGGATCACAACGGTGTCTGGAACTTCGACGCAGACCTTCCCTACCGTGACCAGCTCTACAAGACCGCACTCCGCCTCGCCCGCAACGCCGACGACGCGGAGGATCTGCTGCAAGAGACGTACATGAAGGCCTTCCGCCACTACGACAGCTTCCAGCAGGGCACCAACCTCAAGGCCTGGCTCTTCAAGATCTTGAAAAATACCTTTATCAACGAGTATCGCCGCCGCAAGCTGCTGCCGGCGCAGGTGGAGTTCGGCGAACTGGAGGAAACCTTCGAGTCGGCGCTGTTGAGCCACGAGAGCGGCGCCGTGCCGACCCCGGAGCAGGAGCTCATCGATGGCTCCCTCGACGGGGAGGTGCGCCGGGCCGTTACCTCGCTGCCCCACAACTACAAGGTGGTGGTGCTGCTGGCCGACATCGAGGGGTACTCCTACAAGGAGATCGCCGAGATCCTCGCCATCCCCGTGGGCACCGTCATGTCCCGCCTCTACCGCGGTCGCCGCCTGCTCGAAAAGGCCCTGCTATCCTATGGCGTGCGTTACAATTACATTCACGCCCGGCCGCAGCGCCTGCGCTCGGAGGATCTCGATGTGGACGGCATGCTGCGCGGTGAGGAGTCCCCGGTCACCCAGGTGGAGCCGGTGAACTGAACCCGAAAACGACTGGATCATCCGGCGAACCCGCGGCGGTCTGCCGCGGGTTCGCGTTTTTTGTTAGACTCCCCGCCGATGACCGTGGCTGCGGCAGCACTCGCCCTCACCTTGGCCGTTCCGGCCGGCGACCTGCGCACCCCGTCCGGGGGGCCGTTCAACCTCTCCGAACTTCTCACCCCGGGACCGGCGGTGGTGGTGCTGTGGAGTTCCTGGCTGCCGGGGGCCCAGGAGTTCGCCGCCGTGTTGCCGGAGGTGGAGGCGGCCGCCGCGCGGCGCGGCTGGCGGGGGGTGGTGGTGCTGTTCCAGGATGAACCGGCGGAGGGGCTGGCCAAGTTGCCGCAGCGCGGGCTCAGCTGGCCCCGCGCCCTCGATGCCCGGGGGGAACTGCTGCGTCAGCTGAAGATCTCCCGCGCCCCGGTGGTGCTGCTGGTGAACGGGCAGGGGGCGGTGGAGGCCCAGGCCGGCCCGGCGGTGAGCGAGGTGCGGGCGTTGCTGGCCAGCTGGGAGAGACGGTGACCCTCGCCCTGCGGGTCGCGGGGGTTCTCGGGGTTGCCCTGGCGCTCGCCGCGGCGGTCGGGCTGCGGCCATCCCCGGCGCCGGACGCATCCGCAGACCGCTCCACCGTGGTGGTGCCGCTGACCCTCCCCGAGTTCGTGCGGCAGGCGGCGCTGGGTCGCGGAGAGACGCTCTCGGGGCTCTTGAGCCGGTTGGGGGTGGCCTCTGCCGAGGCCCACGAGTGGCTGGAGGAGGCCCGCCGCCTCATGGATGTGCGGGCGCTGCCGGTGGGCCTGCTGGCGGAGGCGCGCAGCGACGTCCACGGGACGGTGCGCTCGCTGCGTCTGGCGCCCGACTGGTCCGCGGAGGTGGTGCTGGAGCGCACGGCACGCGGGGTCACCGGGCGGCGGGAGGAGCGCCCGGTGGAGCGGGAGTCGGTGGTGGTGGCGGGGCAGGTGCACTCTTCCCTCTTTCAGGCGGTGGCGAACGCCGGGGAAAGCGATGCCCTGGCCCTCGCTCTGGCAGATATCTTCCAGTGGGACATTGACTTCCACCGCGAGGTGCAACGCGGCGACAGCTTTTCGGTGCTGGTGGAGCGGCGGCGGGTGGACGGCGCGACGGTGGGGTACGGTCCAATCCTGGCCGCCTCCTACCAGGCGGGGGCGCGGCGCTTTGTGGCGGTGCGCTTCCTCACCGAGGGCACCCCCGGCTACTACGACGAGCGGGGCCGGCCCTTGAAGAAGCAGTTCCTGCGCGCCCCCCTGAAGCTCTCCCGCATCACCTCGGGGTATTCCTCCAGCCGTCTTCACCCGGTGCTCGGTCAACGCATGCCCCACTGGGGGGTGGACTACGCGGCGCCGGAGGGGACGCCGGTGATGGTCACCGCGGATGGCACCGTCACCTTCCAGGGGTGGAAGGGTGGGGGCGGCAACACCGTGGAGGTGCGTCACGCCGGCGGGTACACCACCGCCTACCTGCACCTCTCCCGCTTCGCCCGGGGCCTGGCGCCGGGGCAGCGGGTGGCGCAGGGGCAGGTGATCGGCTACGTGGGCTCCACCGGCCTGGCCACCGGCCCCCACGTGGACTACCGGGTGACCCGCAACGGCACGTATCTCAACCCCTTGCGGCTGGGGCAGGAGCCGGCGCCGCCGCTCAAGGAGCAGGACCGACCGGCCTTCGCGGCGCGGGCGGCGGCGCTGCTGGCGCTGCTGGAGGCGCCCGGCGTGCTCCCGCCGTCCCAGCTCGCCGCCCTCGAGGACCCCTCCCCCCATGGCGGGTGAGGGAGCGGGGCGGCGGCGACCCCGCCGGGGCCGCCCCCCGAGCCGGCGGTCATGA
Organism: Acidobacteriota bacterium; assembly: GCA_039961755.1. Lineage (GTDB taxonomy): Bacteria > Acidobacteriota > Thermoanaerobaculia > Thermoanaerobaculales > Thermoanaerobaculaceae > CALEVZ01. Next base: position 8,055 of record JABRVY010000253.1, read on the forward strand.
ACCTCCCGGGTGACGGCGCGGTGGTGGAGGTGTTCGCTCCGGGGCGCGCCGACCTCGCCGGTGGCACCCTGGATCTGTGGCCGCTCTACTGCTTCCACCCCGGGGCGGTGACCGTCAACGTGGCGCTGGGAGAGGGGGTTCGCCTGCGGGCCCGGCGCCTGCCCGACGAGGGGGTGGTGCGGGTGTGCCTGCCCGGCACCGCCCCCGTGGAGTTCGAACCGGCGATGGCTCCGGGGCAGCTGGTGCCGGCGGTGGCCGCCGCGATTGTCCCCGAAGGCGGCGTTGAACTCGAAGTAGAGGAACAACTTCCCCTCGGGTCCGGGCTGGGGGGCTCGTCGGTGCTGGCGGTGGCGGTGGCGCGGGCGTGCCTGGCGCTGGCCGGGCGGCGTCTGTCGCCCCCTCGCCTGGTGGGGCTGCTGAAGGATGTGGAGGCCGCGGTGCTCGGGGCCCCCACGGGGTGCCAGGACTACTACCCGGCGCTGCTGGGCGGCGCCCTGGCCATTCACCTGGCCCCCGGGGGAGAGAGGGTGGAGCGGCTGGTCCGCTGCCAGCGCTGGATCGAGCAGCGGTTGGCGGTGGTCTTCACCGGTGCGTCCCACCACTCGGGGATGGTGAACTGGGAGGTGTACCGGCGGCGGGTGGACGGGGAGGGGCCAGTCGCCAGGACGCTCGGGGAGATCGTTGCTGCGGCGAGAGACTGCCGCGCCGGCATTCGCGTGTGCGACGGGGAGGCGGTCGGGCAAGCTATTGCCGCCGAGTGGCAGGCGCGCCGGCGGCTGGCGCCGGCGGTGTCCACCCCGGAGGTGGAGGCGGTGATCCAGGCCGGCCTGGCGGCCGGCGCCCTGGCCGGCAAGACGTGCGGCGCCGGGGGGGGCGGCAGCGTCCTGCTGTGGACCGCTCCCGACCGCCGCGAGGCGGTGATGGCGGCGGCGCTGGCGGCGGCGGGGACAGGGGCCCGCCGCATTGCGACGACGGCTCGCCCACCCTCCCTGGTGGTTCGGGGCGAGTTAGCATAGGCTCGACCCGTCCGGCGGGCGGGGAGCGGCAGGAGGGGAGGTGGCGACCATGAGCGAATCGCGGGTGATACGCGCTCCACGGGGCACGCAGATGAGCTGCAAGGGGTGGCCGCAGGAGGCGGCGCTGCGCATGCTCATGAACAACCTGGACCCCGAGGTGGGGGAGCGCCCCGAGGAGCTGGTGGTGTACGGGGGCTCGGGCAAGGCGGCGAGGAACTGGCAGTGCTTCGACGCCATCGTCGCGAGCCTGCGGGCGCTGGAGGCGGACGAGACGCTGCTGGTGCAGTCGGGCAAGCCGGTGGGGGTCTTCACCACCCACGAGGACGCGCCGCGGGTGCTCATCGCCAACGCCAACCTGGTCCCTCACTGGGCCACCGCCGACGAGTTCCGCCGCCTGGAGGGGCTGGGCCTTACCATGTTCGGCCAGATGACCGCCGGCTCCTGGATTTACATCGGCACCCAGGGAATCCTGCAGGGCACCTACGAGTGTTTCGCCGCGGCGGCGCGTCGGCACTTCGGTGGCTCGCTGCGCGGCCGGCTGGTGGTGACCGCCGGGCTGGGGGGCATGGGGGGAGCGCAGCCCCTGGCGGCCACCATGAACGACGCCACCTTCCTGGCCGCCGAGGTGGACGAGGGGCGCATCGACAAGCGGCTGGCCACCCGCTACCTGGACGAGAAGTTCCACGATCTCGACGCCGCCATCGACCGCGCCCTCACCGCCCGGGCGGCGGGTGAGGCGGTCTCCATCGGGGTGCTGGCCAACGCCGTGGATCTGCTGGCCCGCCTGCTGGAGCGAGGGATTGTCCCCGACCTCCTGACCGACCAGACCTCGGCCCACGACGAGCTCAACGGCTACGTCCCCAACCGCATGAGCTACGCCGAGGCCCTCTCCCTGCGGCGGGCCGACCCGGAGCGCTACAAGGCCGAGGCGTACCGGACCATGGCCGAGCACATGCGGCTCTTGCTCGCGATGCAACGCCGCGGTGCCATCACCTTCGATTACGGCAACAACCTGCGCGGGCAGGCGCTCAAGGCGGGGGTGGAGAACGCCTTCGAGGTGGTGGGGTTCGTGCCCCTCTATATCCGGCCGCTGTTCTGCGAGGGCAAGGGGCCGTTCCGCTGGGCCGCCCTGTCCGGCGACCCCGCCGACATCCGCCGCACCGACGAGGCGATCCTGGAGCTGTTCCCGGACAACCCGTCGCTGGCGCGCTGGATCGCCATGGCCGGCGAGCGGGTGCACTTCCAGGGCCTGCCGGCGCGCATCTGCTGGCTGGGGTACGGGGAGCGCGCCCGCGCCGGAGAGAAGTTCAACGAGCTGGTGGCCAGGGGTGAGATCTCCGCTCCCATCGTCATCGGCCGCGACCACCTGGATGCCGGCTCGGTGGCCTCCCCCAACCGCGAAACCGAGGCCATGAAGGACGGGTCCGACGCCATCGCCGACTGGCCGCTGCTCAACGCCCTGCTCAATACGGCGGCCGGCGCCACCTGGGTGTCCATCCACCACGGCGGGGGGGTGGGCATCGGCTACGCCATCCACGCCGGCATGGTGGTGGTGGCGGACGGTAGCCCGGGGGCGGCCCGGCGACTGCAGCGGGTGCTGACCACGGATCCGGGCACCGGCGTGATGCGACACGTGGATGCCGGCTACGAGGAGGCGGTGGCATGCGCCCGCCGCACGGGCCTGAAGATCCCGATGCTCCCACCCGCCTGAGCTGGACACACATCGCGGCGCTGGTGGCGGCGGCGCTGGCGGCCGGGCCGTGGCCCGGCCTGGGGGTCCCGAGCCTTTTCTGGCGCATTCCCCTGGCTGCGGCGGCGCTGGCCGTGGCCTGGCGACGCGCCCCGCGGCGCGCCAGCCTGGCCCTGGCGTCGACGCTGGTGGCGGTGGCCCTTGCCATCGACGCGGGACTCCCCGTCGCCGTGTCGCCCCCCGCGGCGGCAGCCCGGCTGGCCGTGCGGGTAGGAGAGGTGGGCGACCTGCTGGCGCGGGAGGTGCAGCAGAGCGATCTGACCGGACTCCTGGTTGGGGGCGGTGGCGAGGCGAAACCGGAGGAGCTGTTCAGCCGCGCCGAGCGCCTGCGCGGGAGGGTCCTGCCCACCATCGATACTCTCGTCGTTGCCGATGATCGCGGCACCCCGGTGGCCTGGGCGGCCACCTCGCCGCGCCTGCCGGTGGGACTGCGCCTGTTGGGGGAGCGAACGGTGGCCGTGGAGGCGGCGGTGGATGGGGTGTGGATGTGGTGGCGCGAACCGGTGTTCGAGGGTGGCCGGCCGGTGGGCGCGGTGGTGGCCGGCAACGGATACCCCGAGGCCGGCGCTCGCCGCGTCCTCGGGGTGTGGGCGGGGCGCGCCGCGTTGCTG
>JABRVY010000254.1:0-3886 GCA_039961755.1 Acidobacteriota bacterium
CTCGCTCAGAAGAGGATTAAGACGAGTGCTTTTGGTGGCACGCCACCTTGGCGTACCCAGGCAAAAAAAACCCTGCCTCGCTCAGAAGAGGATTAAGACGCCTCCCCGCGGTCGGCTGCCCGGGTGGTGGCCGCCCAAAAAAAACCCTGCCTCGCTCAGAAGAGGATTAAGACATGAATCGCGGCGGGGCGCCGGCGGGCTGCCGCCGGTATTAAAAAAAACCCTGCCTCGCTCAGAAGAGGATTAAGACCCTTCCCGCCGGGGAGGCCGACACGTCCGGCCTCCCCGAAAAAAAACCCTGCCTCGCTCAGAAGAGGATTAAGACATGCCACCTCCGGTTCGGCGGGCTCCTGGCCCGCCTAAAAAAAACCCTGCCTCGCTCAGAAGAGGATTAAGACCCCACCTGGCGGCGGAACGAGCGTGGTGCGCGGCAAAAAAAACCCTGCCTCGCTCAGAAGAGGATTAAGACTCTGCCTGCCGCTTGGCGGCGGCGGCCTCATTGGTGTCAATGAAAAAAAACCCTGCCTCGCTCAGAAGAGGATTAAGACGCCTCCAGCGCGGCCCTGTAATTGTCCCAAGCCTGGCAAAAAAAACCCTGCCTCGCTCAGAAGAGGATTAAGACCGCGCCGCCCAGAACATCCTCTCACCATACTTTAGCTAAAAAAAACCCTGCCTCGCTCAGAAGAGGATTAAGACCCAGACCTTGTGAGCCTGGCGCCCTGACGCGCTGGTGCAAAAAAAACCCTGCCTCGCTCAGAAGAGGATTAAGACGTGGGGATGCGCGCCCCCCCAGTTTTTTTGGCAGGCCTAAAAAAAAACCCTGCCTCGCTCAGAAGAGGATTAAGACTCGTCGGCGTCCACCTTACCGCCGGGGAGGCCGACACAAAAAAAACCCTGCCTCGCTCAGAAGAGGATTAAGACCCTCGGCGTTGGCGGCCAGAACCCTGATCTCTCTCATAAAAAAAACCCTGCCTCGCTCAGAAGAGGATTAAGACGAGTGTCAGACTCCGGCGGGCAAATGGTACGGAGACGCAAAAAAAACCCTGCCTCGCTCAGAAGAGGATTAAGACGCCCCCCCAGTTTTTTTGGCAGGCCTTCGGCAGGCCTGAAAAAAAAACCCTGCCTCGCTCAGAAGAGGATTAAGACGGCAGCACCCGGGGTCCGAGCACCCGGCGTCGAGGTTAAAAAAAACCCTGCCTCGCTCAGAAGAGGATTAAGACTTGGCGGCCAGAACCCTGATCTCTCTCATTGTCCCTCCCAAAAAAAACCCTGCCTCGCTCAGAAGAGGATTAAGACACAACCATCGACGGTCGCCTCGTGCACCCGCCGAAGAGGAAAAAAAACCCTGCCTCGCTCAGAAGAGGATTAAGACATGAGGCGGCCGTCATCTCTGTCTATGACGCACCACAAAAAAAACCCTGCCTCGCTCAGAAGAGGATTAAGACGATGGTGTCTGCCATGGTGCCACCATTCTCGCGTGCCAAAAAAAACCCTGCCTCGCTCAGAAGAGGATTAAGACGAGCCGGCGGGCTGCCGCCGGAATTGGGGCAGGTGGGACAAAAAAAACCCTGCCTCGCTCAGAAGAGGATTAAGACTACCCCTCCACCTCGACCAAAAGCCAGGCCCATCCCCGAAAAAAAACCCTGCCTCGCTCAGAAGAGGATTAAGACAGACAGCCTCGCTGGCCAAGAACCACGTGACGAGGCGAAAAAAAACCCTGCCTCGCTCAGAAGAGGATTAAGACTGGCGCGCAACGCGCGCGCCGCCCAAAAGATCCGTTCACAAAAAAAACCCTGCCTCGCTCAGAAGAGGATTAAGACGCCTGGCGCCCTGACGCGCTGGTGCGGATGGCGCACCAAAAAAAACCCTGCCTCGCTCAGAAGAGGATTAAGACTCTGCGCGTTTTAGGGATGCGCGCCCCCCCAGTTTTTTAAAAAAAACCCTGCCTCGCTCAGAAGAGGATTAAGACGTGGTGCGCGGCGACCTGGGCGTTGCCGGCCCAGGAAAAAAAACCCTGCCTCGCTCAGAAGAGGATTAAGACCTACACACGCCAGCCCTCTTCGGCCGATTCACGAAGCGCAAAAAAAACCCTGCCTCGCTCAGAAGAGGATTAAGACCAGGGCGGCTACTGCGCCGTCATTCCCATAGCCGCTTAAAAAAAACCCTGCCTCGCTCAGAAGAGGATTAAGACCTTCGTCCGACGCGGGCCGGAACCGGCCCTCCCGGCAAAAAAAACCCTGCCTCGCTCAGAAGAGGATTAAGACAATTCGGCGTAGGCGCTCCCCGGCGGGAGCGCCTCGGAAAAAAAACCCTGCCTCGCTCAGAAGAGGATTAAGACACCTTGTCTTCCCCCGCCGCCTTGCGGCGGCGGCGGCGAAAAAAAACCCTGCCTCGCTCAGAAGAGGATTAAGACAAAAGTCAGTCCCCTAGTTGGGGCCTGACCTGAATTACCTAAAAAAAACCCTGCCTCGCTCAGAAGAGGATTAAGACACACCGGCCGGAGAGGGCCGGCTATAAGCCAGCCCTCAAAAAAAACCCTGCCTCGCTCAGAAGAGGATTAAGACCCCCCCCGCTGGGGGGGGCCAAAAAAAGTCAGTCCCAAAAAAAACCCTGCCTCGCTCAGAAGAGGATTAAGACGATCCGTGAGCGGCAGGCCCACCGGCCTGATGCCACGGAAAAAAAACCCTGCCTCGCTCAGAAGAGGATTAAGACCCAGTTTTTTTGGCAGGCCTTCGGCAGGCCTGCCTGTAAAAAAAACCCTGCCTCGCTCAGAAGAGGATTAAGACCTGGGGGGGGGCCAAAAAAAGTCAGTCCCCTAGTTAAAAAAAACCCTGCCTCGCTCAGAAGAGGATTAAGACAATCGCGGCGGGGCGCCGGCGGGCTGCCGCCGGAGTTGAAAAAAAACCCTGCCTCGCTCAGAAGAGGATTAAGACAACCCTGATCTCTCTCACCGTCCCTCCCCGCGGCCCCAAAAAAAAACCCTGCCTCGCTCAGAAGAGGATTAAGACCGGCAAGGGCCGCGGCGTGGTCGGATTGCACCCGAATCTCAAAAAAAACCCTGCCTCGCTCAGAAGAGGATTAAGACCGGCAAGGGCCGCGGCGTGGTCGGATTGCACCCGAATCAAAAAAAACCCTGCCTCGCTCAGAAGAGGATTAAGACGCCGGGGAGGCCGATGCGACCAGCCTCCCCGCGGTCGGAAAAAAAACCCTGCCTCGCTCAGAAGAGGATTAAGACTCCCACCTGAAAACAAAAAACCTCCCCCGCTCCGAAGAAAAAAAACCCTGCCTCGCTCAGAAGAGGATTAAGACTTGCACCCGAATCTCTCTCATTTTTCCTCCCTGCGGAAAAAAAACCCTGCCTCGCTCAGAAGAGGATTAAGACTCGGCAGGCCTGCCTGTTTTTTTTTGCCCCGGGCACGAAAAAAAAACCCTGCCTCGCTCAGAAGAGGATTAAGACGTCAGGCCCCTAGTTGGGGCCTGATCTGAATTACCTTAAAAAAAACCCTGCCTCGCTCAGAAGAGGATTAAGACGGATGCGCGCCCCCCAGTTTTTTTGGCAGGCCTTCGGAAAAAAAACCCTGCCTCGCTCAGAAGAGGATTAAGACACAACCCCGCCGCGATGAATCGCGGCGGGGCGCCGGAAAAAAAACCCTGCCTCGCTCAGAAGAGGATTAAGACCCTCCGCCACCTCGTCGGCGGCCAGGGCCAACCTGGAAAAAAAACCCTGCCTCGCTCAGAAGAGGATTAAGACCGGGCACGACTCACCGGGGTTTTTTGTGGCCCCCCCCAAAAAAAACCCTGCCTCGCTCAGAAGAGGATTAAGACTTTCCGCGCGTTGTGGGGATGCGCGCCCCCCCAGTTTTAAAAAAAACCCTGCCTCGCTCAG
>JABRVY010000255.1:0-1295 GCA_039961755.1 Acidobacteriota bacterium
TGGCTGCCCAGGGGCGAGGAGCACCGCCAGGCGGTGCTCCTCGCCCCTGGGCAGCCAGGCGGCGGGCAGGGTGGCCTGCTCCCGGAAGAGCACCTCCAGGCAGACCGCCACGTGCCCCGCGGCGGCCAGCTCCAGCCGCACCGGCAGCGCCGCCCCCGCCGGCAGCGCCAGCGTGAACGGCGTGCCCGGCCGGGCCACGGTTTCCGCCAGCGGCGAGAACAGCGGCTCGTGGTCGGCCACCAGCCGCTCCCCCGCCGCCCACACCCGCACCGTCACGCCTTCCGCCTCGCCCTCGGTATGGGCCTGACCCCTGAACGTCAGCTGCGCCGGGGCGGGAACCGCCACCAGGCTCGTCACCACCACCCAGGTAAGGATCCACCTCATGGGTTGCCTCCGCGTCGTCGTTGTTCTCACCGATAGGTACGAATGCTGCGACGCCGGCGTTGCGTCCTCTACTGCCCCAGCACCACGGTGACGCTCCCCTCCCGGGGCACCTCGGCGGGGGTGCTGCCCGTCTCGCCCCGGGGGGACACCCACTCCACCAGGTACCGCCCCGCCGGCAGGCGCAGCGGGGTGCGCCCCTCCACGTTCGCCCAGCCGTCGCGGCCGGGGCCGAGCAGGGGGTTGACCGGGACGACCGCCCCCAGCTCCGCCGCCACCACCCGCGCCCGCCAGGCACCCGTGGCTCCCCCGGCCAGGGCAAGCACCAGCGTGCCCGCCGGGGCGAGGGTCAGCGACGTCTCCACCGAGGGCACCGTGACCCGCACCAGTGCCTGGCCGCGCCCCTGCACCAGCAGCATGTACTCCCCCCGGGGCAGGGTGGTGACGCGCAGGCGACCCTCGCGGTCGCAGGCGGCCCACACCGGGTCCTCCACCCGGCCACCCCGCGCCGGGAGGAGGTTGACCCGGTCGGGCACGCTGCCATCGGGCTCCCGCAGGCGCAGCAGCAGCGCTTCCTCCTCCTTGAGCTCCAGCGTCACCGGTCTCCCCACGCCCATGGTGACCGCCCCCTCGGCCTCGGCCGGCGACCAGCCGGGGGCCGAAGCGCGCAGGCGATAACTCCCGTCGGGCAGCTCCCGGGCAGAAAAGGCGCCGGTCTCGTCGGTGGTGAGGGAGCGCAACTGCTTGCCCTCGTGCTCCAGCCGCACCGTGGCGCCGGCAACTCCCTCCCGGCGCGGGCCGGCGACCACCCGGCCGGTGAGGCTGCCGTCGGGGATCTCCAGCTCCAGGGTGGTGTCGCGGGAGAGGGTGAGCTGCCGCTGCAGCACCAAGGCCCCCTGCTCGCTCACCACCCC
>JABRVY010000256.1:0-9255 GCA_039961755.1 Acidobacteriota bacterium
CCCCCAAATCGACGCTGGCCCCGCCCCGAACGCCGACGATGCGCACGTCGCCGACCCCGGCGTCCAGGCGCAGGCCGGCAGTGGCGGGGATGACCACCGACCAGGAGGCCTCGTAGTTGCCCTGGCGAGCCGCGGGTCGCAGCCGCAGCGCCAGCGTCGCGCCCCGCTCCTCGGAACGCAGCTCGACGGACTCCACCAGTTCCCGGGTGCGGCGGGGGGAATCGAGGATCCCTCGCTTGGGGCGCACGGTGACGCGCACGGAGACGGTGTCGACCTCGGCGCCGCGGACGTCCACGTCGCCCACGCCAGTGTCGATGTCGACGGTGACGATACCGGCGGCGGGGCGCTCCAGGGTGAGGGTGCGGGCATCGTCCGCCTGGGCGACGCCGGCGAGCAGGAGTGTGAAGGTGGCAAACGCGATGCGCATGGGTTCCTCCCCTCGCGGGATAGAACGCACCTTTCCGCCTTGGGGTTCAGCGGGCAGGCACGAAGGGGTTGCCGGCCGCCTCGGTGGCGATGGTGGTCTCCGGGCCGTGACCGGGTACGACGCGGGTGTCTCCCGGCAGGGCGTAGAGGACCTCGCGGATGGAGCGGGCCAGGGTGTCGAAGCACCCACCCCACAGATCCGTACGTCCCACCGAGCCGGCGAACAGCACGTCGCCGACCACCGCCACCCTGGGGGCGGTGTGGCTCACCAGCACCACGTGCCCCGGGGAGTGGCCGGGGGCGTGGCGCACGAGCAGGCGCTCGCCGCCGAGCAGGAGCTCCTCCCCGTCGGCGAGGAAACCGTCGGGCGGCAACACCGGCGGGGGCGGAAAGCCGAAGGCGGTGGCCTGCGCCGGCAAGTTGTCGTAAAGGGGAAGATCGGCCGGATGGAGCAGCACCCGAGCGGCGGGGAAGGCCGCCTTGGCCTCGGCGACGCCGTAGGCGTGGTCCAGGTGAGCGTGGGTGAGGACGATCGCTGATGGGCGAAGGCCCCCCCGCTGTACCGCCTCCACCACCACCTCGACGTCGAAGCCCGGGTCGACGATGAAGGCATCGCGGCCGCCATCGTCGATCAACACCAGGCAGCGCGCGGCGAAGGGCCCGACCTCGAAGGGCAGGATTTTCACGGGTTTATCTCCTCCTCCAGCCGGGCCACCAGGTGCCGGAGCAGGGCGGCCAGGCGAGGGCGGGCGACCGTCCCCACTTCCATGACCTCCTCGTGGGTGAGCTGGGTGTCGCTCAACCCGGCGGCCAGGTTGGTCACCAGCGAGACCCCGAGCACCCGCATCCCCATGTGGCGGGCGGCGATCACCTCCTGCACCGTGGACATGCCCACCACCGTGCCGCCGAGGGCGCGCAGCATGCGCACCTCGGCGGGAGTTTCGAAGGAGGGGCCGAGCACACCGGCATAGACTCCCGCCTGAGCGGTGAACCCCGCCTCGCGGGCTGCCGCCAGGGCCCAGCCGCGCAGGGTCGGATCGTACGCGTCCGTCATGTCCGGGAAGCGCGGCTGCCGCCACAGCGCCCACTCCCCCACCAGGGCGTTGACCCCCTGCAGGTTGAGGTGGTCCTCGAGGACCACCAGGTCGCCGGGGCGCAGGGAGGGGTCCAGGGCGCCGGCGGCGTTGGTGAGCACGTAAACGGGGGCGCCCAGCAGGCCTGCCAGGCGGGGGATGGCGGCCACCTCGGCGGCGCTGTACCCCTGGTAGAGGTGAAAGCGGCCGTTGAACACCAGCAGGCCGAGGGAGTCCTTGCGCAGCAACGTCAGCGACGGGGTGTGCCCCGCCAGGGGGTGGTGGGGGAAGGGGAAGATGGCGTGGTAGGACACCTCCGCGGCCTCGGCCCAGCCGGGCACGGCGAGGGTGATGCCGGATCCGGCCACCAGGGCGGCGATCACCCGCCCAATGTCGTGGTGGGCGGCGAAGGTCGCGGCGATCTCTTCCAGGCGGCCAGGGGTCAACGTCTCCATGGCCGGCAAGGATACCGCACGCACAACTCGCCCGCGGCGGTTCAGGTGCGGGCGAAGAGATAGGCCGAGCTCTCCAGGCGAGGCTCCTCACCGGCGCGGCCGACGGCGAACTGGGCGCCGGAGAAGAAGGCGGCGCTGCCCACCTCCCCGGCACGGTTGACGGCGTACAGGATGACATTGTTGCGGGGGCGTCCCTGGGCGTCCTTCAGGTAGTCCAGGCGCGTGTTGCGCACCATGCGCCGGCAGGCCTCCAGACACGCCTCCCGCGGCGAGGCCCCCTGGCGCATGAACTCCACCACGGTGTGGGCGCCGACGGTGAGGATGCAGGTCTCCCCGTGGCCGGTGGCCCCGGCGGAACCCACCTCGCCGTCGCAGTACAACCCGGCGCCGATGAGGGGGGAGTCGCCCACCCGCCCCGGCAGCTTGAACGCCAGGCCGGAGGTGGTGGTGCAGCACCCCAGGCGGCCGTCGGCGGTGCAGGCGGACAGGTGAATGGTGCCGGTGGGGCGCGCCATGCGGGGGCCCTGGCGCTGTCGCCACCAGCGAATGTCGGGGTCGTCGCTGTCCTCCGGTAGCTCCAGCCAGTCGTCCTCGGGGGAGGCGGTGTTCTTCCAGTGCAGCCAGATCTTGCGCGCCCGCTCGGTGAGCAGGTTCTCCTCCTGAAAGCCGTGGGCGCGGGCAAAGCGCAGCGCCCCCTCGCCCACCAGCAGCACCCGGGTGGTGCGGCGCATCACCTCGAGGGCCACGCGGGCGGGGTGCTTGATGCGTTCGAGGGCCGCCACCGCCCCGGCCCGCATGGTGGTCCCATCCATGACCGCGGCGTCCAGTTGCACCACCCCGTCCTCGTTGGGCAGCCCCCCGTACCCCACGGTGACGTCCTCGGGGTCGGCCTCCACCAGCGCCACCCCGTCCACCGCCGCATCCACCGGTGGGAGGCCGGCCTGCATGCGAGCCACCGCTTCCCCGACCGCGGCCAGACCGTTGGAGGAGGCCACCGCCACCGGTCGGGGCGGTGCTCCGGCATTGGCAGGGGCAGGCCGCAGCGTCGTCGCCGCGGCGGCCGAGCCCGTGAGGAGAAGCGTGCGACGGGTCAAGGTGTGGGGCATGGCAACTCTCCTGGGCCTCGGGTCTGAGCACACCGGGCTCGCCCGGGAGCATAGAGGGCGCAGAAGGTGAGGGCAAGCGCGTGCCGGCGCTAGCGGTCGGCGTGGTGGCGGCGAAAGCGCAGACAGGACCGGGGCGCGTTCCCTGGTTGCGCCGTTGCCGTCGGGCCCCCGGGCGGCTAGAGTAGGGCCATGAAACGGGTGATGAGCCTTGCGCTTGGGGTCGCGGCGGCGATCATGGTCGCCTGTTCGCCGGTGCCGCGGGCGGACCGGCTGCTGGTGGGGGGCATCGTGCACACGCCCCGGGGGGCCGAGCGGGCGTCGGTGGCGGTGGCCGAGGGGCAGATCCTGGCGCTGGTGGAGGCGAGCAGGGACGGCGCGTGGAGGCGAGCCGCCCGGGAAGTGCTGGACCTGGCCGGGGCCCACGTCTACGCCGGGTTCACCGAGAGTCACGGCCACCTGGTGGGGCTGGGGGCGGCGCTGGAGCAGGTGGACCTGCGCGGCACCACCTCCTTCGAGGAGGTCATTGCCAGGGTGCAGCAGGCCGCCGCCGAACTGCCGGCGGGGAGCTGGGTGCTGGGCCGGGGGTGGGACCAGAACCTCTGGCCCGAGAAGGAATTTCCCCACCACGACAGGCTCTCGGCTGCCGTGCCCCGGCACCCCGTGCTGCTGCGGCGGGTGGATGGCCATGCGGCGCTCACCAACCGCCTGGGCCTGGAGCTGGCGGGGGTGAGCGCTGCGACCTCTGATCCCGCTGGCGGCCGCATCCTGCGGGATGCCGGCGGCGAGCCCACCGGGGTGCTGGTGGACGCGGCCATGGCCCTGGTGGCGGGACACATCCCGCAGCCCCAGGCGGCCGATCTGGAGCGCCGCATCCTGCGGGCCGCGCAGGCGCTGGCAGGGCTGGGGTTCACCTCCTTCCACGACGCCGGGACGAGCGGCCTCACCCTGGCCGTGCTGCGTCGCTTGCAGGAGGAGGGGCGGCTGCCCATCCGGGTGTACTGCATGCTGGACGGTTCCAGCGAGGAGTTGCTCACCGCCGCGCTGCCCCGAGGGCCCTGGGTGAGCGGGGATGGGCGGCTGGCGGTGCGCGCCGTCAAGCTGTACGCCGACGGGGCCCTGGGCTCCCGGGGGGCGTGGCTGTCGGCCCCCTACAGCGATGAACCGGCCAGCTCGGGGTTGGCGGTGACGCCGCCGGCGAAGCTGTCCGGCCTGGTGGCACGCATCGGCGGGGCGGGCTTCCAGCCCTGCGTCCACGCCATCGGCGACGCGGCCGTGACCGCCGTGCTGGACGCCTTCGAGGAGAGTCTGGTCGGCGCCGGCCTCAAAGGCCTGCGCCCCCGGGTGGAGCACGCCCAGATCGTGCGCCCCGAGGATGTGCCCCGCTTTGCCGCGCTGGGGGCCATCGCTTCGGTGCAGCCCACCCACTGCACCTCGGACATGCCGTGGGTGCCCCTTCGTCTCGGCCAGGAGCGAACCGCCTGGGCGTACCGCTGGCGGTCGCTGCTCGATGCCCGGGCGGCGCTCTGCCTCGGTTCCGATGTTCCGGTGGAAGACGCCGATCCGCGCCTGGGGATGTGGGCAGCGGTGACGCGCCGTACTGTGGAGGGGACACCCCCGGAGGGGTGGAACCTCGCCGAGGCACTCACCGCCGAGGAGGCGATCCTCGGCTACACCCAGTGGGCCGCCTACGCGGCCTTTGAAGAATCGTGGCGCGGCCGCATCCTGCCCGGTTTCGCCGCTGATTTCACCATCTTCGACCGCGATCTGCTCGCCGCCGTCCCCGAATCCCTTCGGGAGGCACGGGTCTTGCGTACCGTGGTGGCGGGCCGCGATGCCTTTGCGGCCGGAGGTGGTTCGTGAGGAGGACGGCCATGCTCGTGACGCTCCTGCTGGCGGGAGGGTGGCCGTGGGGGTGCGGCGGCAACCCCGCCGCGGATGACTCGGAGAGCTGGGCACGGGCGCGGGCGGAGATGGTGCGCACCCAAATCGAGGCGCGGGGCGTCAAGGACGTGAGGGTCCTCAACGCCATGCGCACCGTGCCACGGCACCTGTTCGTGCCGGCCGACCTGCGCTCCCAGGCGTACGCCGATCACCCCCTCCCCATCGGCGAGGGACAGACCATCTCCCAGCCCTACATCGTCGGGCTGATGAGCGAGCTCCTGGGGGTAGGGGCGGGGGACAGGGTGCTGGAAATCGGCACCGGTTCGGGCTACCAGGCGGCGGTCCTGGCGGCCATGGGGTGCGAGGTGTACACCATCGAAATCCGCCCCTCGCTGGCCGCGGAGGCGCGCAAACGCTTGACCGATCTGGGGCTCGGGACGGTGCACGTGCGCGCCGGCGACGGCTACCAGGGGTGGCCGGAGGCGGCACCCTTTGCCGGCATCATCGTCACCGCCGCCCCCGACCGCATCCCGGAGCCGCTGCTGGAGCAGCTGGCCGTGGGCGGCTCCATGGTCATCCCGGTGGGTTCCTTTTATCAGCAGCTCAAGGTCATCACCCGCACCCAGGGGGGGTTCAAGGAGCGCGACGTCATTCCCGTGCGCTTCGTGCCCATGACCGGTGAGGTGGAACGCCGCCCCTAGACCCAGGCTGTCCTCCCGGGACGACCGGGTCAGGCAGATCATCCGACGGAGACTCGAGGGGGTCTGCCCGGGTCGAACGAATCCGAAAGACAGGGTCCTCCCCGCCGACCGCCGCCCGCACGAGATGGTGATGGACGTCACAAGGGGCCGCTGGAGGACTCTGCGGCGGTTGCGAGGTTGTGAGACGGGTGGTACCCTCAGCGCCGATCACTCGCCAGGTAAGGAGAGCGCACTGCATGCCACGGCGACCCCGCGAGCTCAACGAGACTGGGGTGTTCCACACCTTTGGGAGGGTGCTTCGACCCGCCACCCGACCGTTTTCGAACTCCGCCCTGGCCGCCAGGTTCGTCTCCGTCCTCCGGGAGGCGATCGATCGCTTTCGAATCGGGGTATTCGCCTGGGTCTTGCTTCCCAGTTGCTTCCACATGGTGCTCCGCGTGGAGGGGGTGGTGGTGGGGCGGGTCATGGCCTTCCTTCGCCGGGAGGTCGCCCGCTGGCACAACGCCACCAGGGGGGCGCGTGGCTCGTTCTGGGGGGAACGGTACGCCGTCGCCCGCCTGCGCCGCCGCGGAGAGCTTCGCCAGGCCGTGGTCTTCGTCCACACGCGACCGGTTGTGGAGGGCGTCGGGGCGCTCCACTCGTATCCCTGGAGTGGTCATCAGCAACTGGCCAGCGGCGCGCCCGGTCTGGCCGCAATCCCGCATGCCCTGGCACTCTTCGGCCGTACGACCCGGGAGGCACGAGCCGCGTACCTGGCGGCCACTCAGTCGACCCCACTGGCCTGGCTGCGAGTTCCGGTTTCCCGGCTTCCCTGGTGGCGAGAGCGAGAGAAAGCCCCCGCCCGACCGACGGGCCTGCCCCCTTCGCCGGTGTACCCCGGGCGGTGTCCGGTCTCGGCGTTTGTCGAATGGGGATCCGCCGTTCTGGGGATCGAGCCCTCCGCGCTGACAACCCGGCGCCGGGGAAAGGGCGTGACGGTGGCCAGGGAAGTGTTACTGCTGGTGGGTGTGAGCGCGCTGCGGCTGCGAGTGGGAGAGCTGGCGCAGGCGGTCGGCGTGTCCCTCACCGCCGGATCTCGCGCCCTGGCGCGCGCGGAGCGCAAGGAACGTGGCGACGACGATTTCGCAGCGAGGGTGGCGCGGCTGCGTCACCTGCTGCTCGCCCGACCAGCCGAGGAGCCCGGGCGTCGGCGAGATCTCCAGACCCAGCTGGCCGCTTCCTCAGACCCGGGGGAGGCCGGGGGCCGTGGTGAACTGGGCGACGGTTTCTGGCGCGGGGATATTTTTGTGGATCCGACGCCGGTCACCAACGGTTCGGTTCTTGCCGGTCCCATGGCCGAGGGGTGACGCGTCAACGCTACTCCGGAGCGTCATCTGAAAACTGTTGAAAAGAAGAGGCTTCGGGTGCTGCGTGGCGGTTTCCACCCGGTCGCCTGCCGGGGAAAGGGAAAAAGGCCAAACCTGGTTCCGTGGAAAGCATCGCGTGCAAATTGAGTGGCTTCGCCAGGCGCGCTCGGGATCGGTTGCGGGGGTCTGGAGAAGGTCCGTACAAGGGCGCCCCAAGGAGGACACAGAGATGTTGGCCCGTCAAGACGTCTTTATCGATCCCTCACCCGTGACCCCGCAGCAGCTCTCGCCGGAGGAGATGTCCCAGTTCGTCGGCGGCGGTCTTCCGGCAGTGATCATCGTCACCTGCGGTGCGGGGCTGGGCAAGTACACCGTGGTCACCGTGGGGACCGCGGTGGTCACCGTGATCGACGCCCAGTAGCCTCACTGCAGTTCACCCCCGGATCATCCTCGACGCAGCGCTCGGGAGGCCGCTGCCAGGCGGCCTCCCGGCCATGTGTGCGTTGGCTGCCCTCGGGGGTGTCGGCAGGCAAAGGGGGGTATCGCCAAGATGGGTAGAAGAGGTTCGTCCTCTCTGGTGGTCTTGATCAATCCGGCGCCGCTGCGTTTCAGCTCTCAGGGTGAGAGCATTCGGGAGCGCTACCCGTACCCGCCGCTGGGCCTGCTTTCGCTGGCAGCACAGCTCCTCATGCATGGGCACGAGGTCGCCATCGTCGACTTCTTTCGCGAACGCTACCCGTCGCGGGCGGAGTTCCAGGCGCGCTTGCGGGCATTTTCCCAAGAGGCTGCTGTCGTTGGGCTTACGACGTACACGGAGACGGTGGGGGCGGTGCAACGGATCGCTGCTGCTGTCCGCCAGGTGTGGCCGAAGACCCTCATTGTCGCGGGCGGACCTCACGCCACGTTTTGCCCGGACGAACTCCTGGCCGGCGGTATCGATGTCGTGGTTCGCAACGAAGGAGAAGCCGCCATGGTGGAGCTCCTGGAACATCGTCACCACCCGGAGGCCGTGCCGCTGAGCAGCATTCCTGGAATCGCCTTTCGCGATGCCGATGGGCGGGTTCACCAGACGCACGACCGACCGTTCGTGCGGAATCTGGATTGCCTTCCTCTGCCGCCGTTTCACCTGCTGCCCCCGTCTGTCTCGAGCACCAACGAAACGGTGTTCGTCTTCATGAGCAGCCGTGGATGCCCGGGGCGCTGTGTCTTCTGCGCCTCGCGGGCGATGGCGGGGGCGGCCTACCGCATGCACTCGGCGGAGTATCTGGCCGCCCTGGTCTGGCACGAGTTTGAGCGCACGTCGTTCGACGGCATGGGGGTGATGGACGACACCTTCCTCGTGGACGTTCGACGCCTGGAGGCCTTCTGCGCCTACCTGGACGAGATGGGGCTGCACGTGCCGTGGACGTGCAAGAGCCGCGCGGATACTCTCCACCCCCGCGCGCTGCGGACCCTGCGTCGCGCCGGTTGCCGATCGATTCACATCGGCGTCGAGAGCGGCGATGACGGGGTGCTGAAGTCCATCGACAAGAGGATCAGCCTGAGCCGCGTGTTGAATGGCATTGTCGCCATGTGTGCCAATGGAATCAGGCCAGAGTGTTCGTTCATCATCGGCCACCACTGTGATTCACTGGCCACCATGGAGCGGACGCTGCTGCTCGCCCGGGCGATCATCGACAACGACATCGGGGTCGCCGTCGTGGGCGTTTGTACCCCGCTGCCCGGAACTCCCCTCTTCCGCCGCGCCGACGAACTGGGCCTCCGCTTGCTCACGCGGGACTGGGAGAGGTACGACCTCAATACCCCGGTGTTCGAAACCGATGCGTTCACCGCCGATGATGTACGACGCGCGCAGTACTACTTCGAGGTCGGGGCAATGCGGGGTGAGCCACTGGATCTGTCCGGGACCGATCACACGGACTACCAACGACTGTTGACCGACTTCGTCGCCCGAGTGCGGGAGGTGAAAGGAGCGGAGCATACTCATGCCGGATGAACAGCAGGACGTCATTTGGATTCGCGAAGAGACGCCGTTCGAAGTTCTGGACTACCCCCATGGCACCAGCGTTGTGGTCGTGCCGCAGGCGGTGACATGGGTGAAGACGAGTGCCACCGGTCGATTCATCCTGCGGTCTCTGCGTGAAAGGCCTCGCCCCTTGGCGGTGCTGCTCGACGACGTTGCGGGTCACTATGGCCTGCCGGTGGAGAGAGTCGCACCGAGCGTTCGACGGCTGGTCGACGAGCTGGTGGTGGCGGGGGTGGCGGGG
>JABRVY010000257.1:0-5218 GCA_039961755.1 Acidobacteriota bacterium
GTGCGGGAGGAGGGGGTGCGGGGGGTCACCTCCAACCCCGCCATCTTCCACAAGGCCATTGCCAGGGGAGGGGAGTACGACGCCCAGATCGCCGCCCTCGCCCGACAGGGGGCGGCGGTGCAGGAGATCTACGAGCAGCTGGTGGTGGAGGACGTGCGGGCGGCCTGCGACGTGCTGCGGCCCCTCTACGAGGCCAGCGACGGGGGCGACGGCTTCGTCAGCCTGGAGGTCTCCCCCTACCTGATCCACGACCCGGAGGGCACCCTGGCGGAGGCGCGCCGGCTGTGGGCGGCGGTGGGCCGCCCCAACCTCATGATCAAGATCCCCGGCAGCCCGGCCGGGGTGGCCGCCATCCAGGAGGCCCTGGCGGAGGGGATCAACGTCAACGTCACCCTGCTGTTCGCCGTGGACGCCTACGAGGCGGTGACGGAGGCGTACCTCGCCGCCCTGGAGCGCCGCCTGGCGGCGGGAGCGCCGGTGGAGCGACTGGCCTCGGTGGCCAGCTTCTTCGTCAGCCGCATCGACACCCTGGTGGACCAGCTGCTGGGGCACCGCCTGGGGGTGCCGGGGGCAGGTCCCCGGGCCGCCGCCCTGCTGGGACAGGCCGCCATCGCCAACGCCCGCCTGGCCTACGCCTCGTTCCAGCGCCTCTTCTCCGGCCCCCGCTGGGAGGCGATGGCCGCCCGGGGGGCGCGGGTGCAGCGCCTGCTGTGGGCCTCCACCTCCACCAAGGACCCGCTGTACGAGGACACCCGCTACGTGACCCCCCTTGTGGGGCCGCACACCGTCAACACCATGCCGGAGGAGACCATCGCCGCCTTCGCCGACCACGGCCGCCTGGACGGGCCGGGGGTGGCCACCGGGCTGGAGGAGGCGCAGGCCGTCCTGGCTCAGCTCGGCGAGCTGGGGATCGATGTCCGCGCCGTCACCACCCAGCTGCTGAACGAGGGGGCGCAGAAGTTCATGGAGCCCTTCGACGCCCTGCTGGCCTCCATTGCCGCGCGCCGGCAGGCGGCCCTAAGCCTGCCGGCGGGGGAGATGACCACCTCCCCCGCGGCGGCGGGGGGGGCTGCGACCGACGTCGCCAGGGCCCTGGACGCCCGCCAGTTCGGCCGCCGCCTGTGGGCCCGGGACCCCTCCCTGTGGAGCCCCGAGGAGGGAGTCCAGGTGGCCATCCGCCACCGCCTGGGGTGGCTGCACGCCGCCACCGACTTCTCCCCGCGCCTGGGTGAGGTACAGCGCCTGGCCGGCGAGGTGGTGGCGGAAGGGTACCGGCACGTGGTGCTGCTGGGGATGGGGGGGTCCAGCCTCTGCCCGGAGGTGTGCGCCCGCATCTTCGGGCCCGCCCACGGCCATCCCCAGCTCCTCGTCCTGGACTCCACCGACCCCGACGCGGTGCGGGCGGTGGAGGACCGGCTGGAGCCCGGGCGCACCCTCTTCCTGGTCGCCTCCAAGTCCGGCACCACGGTGGAAACCGCCTGCCTGCAGAAGTACTTCTGGGGACGGACGGTGGCTGCCGCAGGTGAGAGCGGGGCGGGGCGACACTTCGTGGCCATCACCGACCCGGGCACCCCCCTGGCCGCCGAGGGGCGCGAGCTGGGGTACCGGGCGGTGCTGGAAAACCCCGCCGACATCGGCGGGCGCTTCTCCGCCCTGTCCTACTTCGGGCTGCTGCCCATGGCCCTGCTGGGGATCGACACCGGCGAGGTACTGGCGCGGGCCCGCCGCATGGCCCTCTCCTGCGGCGGCGAGGTGCCGGCGACGGCCAACCCCGGGGTGCGGTTGGGGGCCGTGTTGGGTGGTCATGCCCTGCGTGGTCGCAACGTCCTGGCCCTGGCGCTCTCCCCCACCCTGGCCCCCCTGGGCGCCTGGGTGGAGCAGCTGGTGGCCGAGAGCACCGGCAAGCAGGGCAAGGGGATCCTGCCCCTGGCTGGGATGCCGGACACTCCTGCCCAGGCCTCCCGGTGCGTGACGGTGGCCGTCACCCTGCGGGGGGAGGAGGACCCGGAGATGGCCCGTCGGCTGGAGGCCCTGGCCGGGGCCGGCCACCCAGTGGTGCGGCTGGAGCTGGCCGACCGCCTGGAGCTGGGGGCGGAGTTCCTGCGCTGGGAGATCGCCACCGCCACCGCCGGCGCGGTGCTGGGGGTCAACCCCTTCGACGAGCCCAACGTCAACGAGAGCAAGGCCCTCACCCGTTCGCTGCTAGCCCGGCACGAGCCCCCGGCGCCCCCCGTGGCGGCCGCCGGGGCCCTCCAGTGCTTCGGGCCCCACGTGGAGCGGCAAGACGCGCCTCTGGCTGGGCTCCTCTCCCCGGCCCCGGCCTACCTGGCCGTGCTGGCCTTTTTCGCCCCCACCCCGGAGCGGGAAGAGGCCTTGGAGCGGCTGCGCCGGCGCCTGGCGGCGCGCCTGGAGGGGCCGGTAACGGCCGGCTTCGGGCCGCGCTACCTGCACTCCACCGGGCAGCTGCACAAGGGGGGCTTTGCCGGCGGGGCCTTTCTGGTGCTCACCGCCGACCCGCGGGCGACGCTGTCCATCCCCGGGGAGCCGTTCGACTTCACCCGGCTGCTGCATGCCCAGGCGGAGGGGGACTTCCAGGCCCTGCTGGCGCGGGGTCGGCGGGCGGCGCGGGTGCACCTGGGTGCCGACCCGCTGGCGGGCCTGAAGGAGCTCGTTGCCCTCGTGTGACAAACCTTTCCGTCGGCCGGCCGTAGGAAGGTGACGATGTTCCCCCTTGCCGAGGTTCGCCTGCTGTACCTGCGGGAAATGCGCGCCGCCCTGCGCGAGAAGAACATCGTCATCAACTCCATCCTCATCCCCATCCTGCTCTACCCCTTCATGATGTGGGCCATGGTGACGGGCTTCACGCTGGTGCAGGGGCAAACGGAGGGGTTTCTGTCCCGGCTGGTGGTGACCGCGGAGGGGGAGACCGCCCAGGCGGTGGTGCGGGAGCTGCGGCGTCAGCCTCGGCTGGCCATCCTCTCCCCCGCTCCGGCGGACCCACTGGAGGCCCTGCGCAGCGGGAAGGTGGACGCCGTGCTGGAGCTCCACCCGGGCAGGGGGGAGGCGGCCGCCGTGCCCGGGAGCCTCGCCGCCACCCTCCACGTCAACGGCTCCCGTGAGCGCTCCCGCGCCGCCCAGGAGCGCCTGCGCCAGCTGCTACACCGCTGGGAGGCCCGGGTGCTGGAAGAGGGAGCGAGGGAGCTGGGGGTGGAAGAGCAACGCTGGCTCAGCTTCACCCTCCTGCAGCGCAACCTGGCCAGCGGCCGGGAGATGGGGGCCTTCCTGCTGGGCCTGATGCTGCCCCTGTTCTTCGTCATCATGGTGGCGGTGGGGTGCTTTTACCCGGCGGTGGACGCCACCGCGGGGGAGCGGGAGCGGGGCAGCTGGGAAACCACCCTGAGCCTGGGCACCTCCCGGCTTTCGGTGATGGCGGCGAAATATCTGGTGGTCACCACCTTCGGCTTTCTCGCCGGGGCGTTGAACCTGGCCGCCATGGCCGTCTCCCTGGGGGCCATCGTCAAACCCCTGCTGGGGCCCGAGGATGCGGACCTCGCCCTCACCCTCTCGCCGGGCGCCGTGCCCGTGGCGGCGGCGGCGGCGCTCCTGCTGGCCGGCTTCGTGGCCGCCGGGATGCTGCTCCTGGCCACCTTCGCCCGCACCTTCAAGGAGGGGCAGGCCATGATCACGCCGTTCTACATGCTCACCTTGCTCCCCGCGGTGTTTCTCTCCGTGCCGGGCCTGGAGCTCACCTACCCCCTGGCGCTGCTGCCGGTGGTCAACGTGGCACTGCTCCTGCGAGGGGCCATCGGCGGCACCCTGCCATGGGGGCCGGCGGTGGTGGCCACCATCGCCAGCCTGGCCACCGTCTGGGGGGCGATCCGTCTGGCGACCGTGGTGCTGCGCTTCGAGGACGTGGTGCTGGGCTCCTACGGCGGCAGCCTGGGGCGGCTGGTGCGGCAGCGACTGCTGGTGAGGAGGTCCGCATGAACGCCGTCGAGGTGCGAGGCCTGGTCAAGGTGTTCCACGACGAGGCGCGGGGGGAGGTCCGCGCCGTGGACGGCGTGGACTTTCACTGTCAGCCCGGAGAGATCTTCGGGCTGCTGGGGGCCAACGGCGCCGGCAAGACCACCACCCTGCGCATGCTGTCCACCATCCTCACCCCCACCGCCGGGGAGGCCTCGGTGATGGGGCACGACCTGCTGCGGGAGCCCGCGGCGGTGCGCCGCTGCCTGGGGTTTTACTCCGCCTCCACCGCCCTCTACCCCCGCCTGACGGCCCGCGAGACGCTGGCCTTCTTCGCCCGCATCAACGGCCTGGACCGGCAGCGGGCGGCGGCCCGGGTGGAGGAGCTGGTGGCCCGCTTCGGCCTGGCCGACTACGCCGACGCCCGGGTGGAGAAGCTCTCCCAGGGGATGAAGCAGAAGGTCTCCATCGCCCGTACCGTGGCCCACGACCCGCCGGTGCTCATCTTCGACGAGCCCACGGTGGGGCTCGATGTCCTCAACGCGCTGGAGATGCAGAGGACGATCGCCGAGTTCCGCGCCGAGGGCAAGGCCATCATCTTTTCCACCCACATCATGAGCGAGGCGGAGCGGCTGTGTGACCGCATCGCCGTGATCCATCGCGGCCGCATCCTCGCCTGCGACACCCTGGCGGGCCTGCGCCACCTGACCGGCCAGCACTACCTGGAGGACATCTTCGTGGCTCTGGTGGGAGGGTGACGGTGCGGCTGGACTCTCCCACCGTCGCCACCCTGCTGGCCACCGAGCTGAAGCTGCTGCTGCGCGACCGCCGCACGGTGGTGGTGTCCATCGTGCTGCCGCTGCTGGTCATGCCCATCCTGCTCTTCGCCGGCCGGGCCATGGAGGAGCGGCGGGCGCGGCGCCTGGAGGCCACCCGCTTCACCTACACCGTCACCGGCTCCCAGGCGGAGCGGGCGCGGCAGCTCCTCGAGGCCGCCGCCGCCCCCGCCAGCGCTCCGACGGTGCTGCTGGAGGAGCGGGAGACCCCCGACCCGGAGCGGGCCCTGGCCGACAACTCCCTGGACCTGTGGGTGCAGGCCCTGGCCTTCGAGGAGCTGCCGCCGCCCGCCGCGCCGGCGCCCGCCGCCAGCGAGGGGGAGGACCGGGAGGAGGAGCGCCCGGTGCCCGGGGTGCCGGTGGTCCAGCTGGTCTTCCGGGGGGACCGGGACCGCTCGGGGGAGGCCGCCACCCGGGTG